>CBFDEF010000004.1:0-55645 GCA_965603755.1 uncultured Arcobacteraceae bacterium | reverse complement strand
ATCTTTATTTATTTTAATCTATAAAAGTAACCTTTTGGTTACTTTTATGATTATGCTTTATTTATTAGATATTATCAATAATTGCATTTAATGTTGCAGATGGTCTCATAGCTTTTGAAGCTAATTCATCATTTGGATTAAAGTATCCACCGATATCTTGAGGCTTACCTTCTACTGCTAATAACTCAGACATAATAGTATCTTCGTTATCTGTTAATGCTTTTGCAACTGGAGCAAATTTAGCAGCTAATTCAGCGTTATCACCTTCTGAAAGTGCTTTAGCCCAGTATTGAGCTACGAAGAAGTGAGAAGCTTTATTATCTGGCTGACCACATTTTCTACCTGGCTCTTTGTTGTTATCTAAGTAACCATCATTTGCAATATCTAAAGCAGCTGTTAAAGCAGCAAGTTTAGAATCTGAATGTTTGTTACCTAAGAATCTTAAAGATTCAGCAAGTGCTAAAATTTCACCTAAAGAATCCCATCTTAAGTGACCCTCAGCTAAGAATTGATCAACATGCTTAGGAGCAGATCCACCAGCACCTGTTTCATATAATCCACCTCCAGCTAATAATGGTACAATAGATAACATTTTAGCAGAAGTTCCTAACTCTAAGATTGGGTACATATCTGTAAGGTGATCTCTAAGTACATTTCCAGTAACTGCTATAGTAGTTTTACCTTCTCTTACTCTTGCATTTGTAAATCTAGTAGCATTAGTAACATTCATAAATTGAATATCTAAACCATCAGTATCTAAATCTGCTAAGTAAGCATCAACTTTTTTCTTAACTTCAGCATCATGAGCTCTTTTTTCATCTAACCAGAATACTGCAGGAATATTTTCAATTCTTGTTCTTTCAACAGTAAGTCTTACCCAGTCTTTGATTGGAATATCTTTAGTTCTAGACATTCTCCAAATATCACCAGCTTCACACTCAAATGACATTAATACTGTTCCATCTTCAGCAGTAACTGTAACAGTTCCAGCTTCAGCTAATTCAAATGTTGTAGGATGAGAACCATACTCTTCAGCTTTTTGAGCCATAAGACCGATATTTTGCATTGTACCCATTGTTGTTACATCGTATTGACCATTTTTAACACAATCAGCTACCATCTCTGCATGGAACATACCATAAGTAGAATCAGGAATTACAGCAACACACTCTACTGCAGCACCAGTTCTATCCCATTGTTTACCACCTTCTCTTACAACTACTGGCATAGAAGCATCAATAATAACATCATTTGATGCATTGAAGTTTGTAGTACCTTTGTCTGAATCAACCATAGCTAATTTAGGAGAATCTGATTCTAATGCAGCTAAAAAGTCTGCTTTAATTTCAGCTTCTTTTGCATGACCAGCAATTTTCTTCTCTAAATCTGACATACCTTGGTTTGGTTGAATTTTAAGTTCTGCAAATGTATCAACATGTTTTGCGAATACTTCTTTGAAGAATACTTGGAAAGCATGACCAAACATAATAGGATCAGAAATTTTCATCATTGTAGCTTTTAAGTGTAATGACCATAAAACATCATTTGTTTTTGCATCTTCTATTGTTTTTGCATAGAAAGTATTAAGTGCAGCAACTGACATAAATGTACCATCTAAAATTTCAGATTCGATAGCATCAATAGTTGTTAATTCTTTACCATTTAAAGCAATAGTTACTTTTTGGTTTTTAGAAGAAGTTACAGATTTTTCGTTTCCGAAGAAATCTCCATTTCCTTCCATATGTGCAACATACGATTTAGGATTTTCTGGGAATGCTCTTAATTTATGAGGATTCTTTTGAGCAAATTTCTTAACTGCAACAGCAGCTCTTCTATCTGAGTTACCTTCTCTAAGTACTGGATTAACAGCTGAACCTAAACATGTGCTATATTTAGCTTGGATAGCTTCTTCTTCAGCATTAGCTGGATTTTCAGGGTAATTAGGGATATCATGTCCTTGACCTTGAAGCTCAGCAATACAATCTTTTAATTGACCTACAGAAGCAGAGATATTTGGAAGTTTAATAATATTTCCATCTTCTTGTAAAACTACTTCACCTAACTTAGATAATTCATCAGTAGCTAGACCCATTGCAGATAAAACTCTACCTGCTAAAGAGATATCAGAAGTAACAACTTCAACACCTGCAGCTTTAGTGAATGCATTTACGATTGGTAAAAGCGAATAAGTTGCTAAAGCTGGAGCTTCATCAATTTTTGACCATATAATTTTTGACATATGTGTTCCTTATTATTTTAATATTGTAACTTTTATTTTATCTAGAATTTCTTTTATGATATTTTATTTTTAAAGAAAGTTATTGTATAAATATTTAATGTGTTACTTTTGTTCTCACTATTTTATCTATTATATATTGTGTTTCATTTTTACACAATATATAATAGATAAAAAAAGCCAAAAAGAGAAATCTCTTTTTGGCTTGATATAAAAAAGTTAAATTTTATATTAACAAGAATATGTTGTTTTAAACTCAAAAGCAGTTGGTCTTGCTTCATAAGGGAAAATTTGTCTCTCATATTGGTAATGTTGATATGTATCAATCATATCAGCAGTAAATACTGGCCGTAAGAAATCGTTATCTCTAATTAGACCTTCAATTGCCATTCTTAAAGTATTTGGCATTTGAGGAATATTTTTCTCTCTAATCTCATCTAAAGATAGTTCAAATAAATCTTCATCCATTGGACCTACCGGTTCAGTCTTATTTTTAATACCATCAATACCAGCCATCATCATAGCTGCAAATGCTAAGTATGGATTTGCTGTTGAATCTGGGAATCTCATTTCAAGTCTAGTAGCAGGTGCTCCAGCTCCATAAGGAACTCTACAAGCTGCTGATCTATTTTGAGCAGAATAAGTAAGAATACTTGGTGCTTCAAAACCTGGAACTAATCTTTTATAAGAGTTAGTAGATGCATTTGTAAATGCAGATACTGCAAATGCATGTTTAAATATACCACCAGCATACCATCTAGCTTCATCAGAAAGATTACCATATTCACCCTCTTTATAGAAAGTATTAACTCCATCTTTCCATATTGATTGGTGTACATGCATACCGTTACCATTATCACCATGGATTGGTTTAGGGATAAAAGTAGCAGATTTACCATTTAGGTGTGCTACCATTTTAACTACATATTTAAGTTTTTGAACATTATCAGCAGCTTCAACTAAAGTATTGTAAACAATACCAATCTCATGTTGACCTTGAGCAACTTCATGATGACCAAGAACCACTTCTAAACCAACTTGTTCTAAAACAAGCATCATCTCAGCTCTTAAATCAACTGCTTTATCTACAGGTGCAACTGGGAAGTATCCACCTTTTTTACCAGAGATATGAGCAGTATTTCCACCCTCCATCTCAGAGTGTGTATTCCACTCACCATCTTCAGAATCAACTGAATAGAACGATTCATGTGGCTCATCTTTAATTTTTACATCTTCAAAGATAAAAAATTCATTTTCTGGACCAAAGTAAGCTACATCACCAACATTTGCTTCTGCAAGATATTCTAAAGATTTTTTAGCGATACTTCTTGGACATTTTGCATACGCTTCCTCTTTATAGATATCATATACATCACAAATAACGATAGCTGTACTATCTGCTGTAAATGGATCTAAAAATGCAGATTCAACATCTGGCTTAAGAAGCATATCTGATTTGTCAATTGTTTGCCAAGCATCAATACTTGAACCATCAAAAGGCATACCATTATTTAATTGACCTTCTGTCACCGCACTCATTCTATAACTGATATGATGCCATGCACCTTTAATATCTGTAAATCTAAAATCTACAAACTCTACTTCATTCTCTTTACAGTAGCTAAAAAACTCTTCTGTGTTATTTACAAATTTTCCCATCTATTAAGTCCTTTTTATTTTAAACTCATATATTTTAACTAATTATAAAATAATGTCAAGTTAATAATTGTATAAAAAATAGACAAATTAATATTTTGTTTCTTTTTCCAACAAATTTATGTATAATACAAGATAAAATTAATTAATAATAGGAAATACATAATGGATAAAAATCAAGCTATAAAAAATTTAGATGATATTATAACAAAAATTGAGTTTTCAAGATTACAAGTTAGTGATCATCATATAGTTCAGTTAGTTGCTGTTAGTAAATATTCTACAGCAGAAGATATTGAGGTATTGTACAAAGCAGGGCAGAGAGCATTTGGTGAAAATAAGGTTCAAGATTTAAAGATAAAACAAGAGAAGCTAAAAGATTTACCAATATCTTGGCACTTTATTGGTGCTTTACAAAAAAATAAGATAAATAATTTAATAGATTTAAATCCATCATTGATGCACTCTTTAGATAGTTTAGAATTAGCACAAGAGCTAGATAAAAAATTAAAAGCCAAAAATAAGACTATGAATTGTTTGTTGCAAATAAATAGCGCTTATGAAGATACAAAGTCTGGGGTAGATCCAAAAGATGCAATCTCTATTTATAATGAGATAAAAAATAAATATCAAAATATTATATTAAAAGGTGTTATGAGTATTGGCGCTCATAGTGTTGATGAAAAGTTAATAGAAAAAAGTTTTAAAACTACAAAAGAGATATTTGATAAATGTGATGATGCTAAAATTTGCTCACAAGGGATGAGCAGTGATTTTGAAACAGCAATTTTAAATGGCTCAAATATGATAAGAGTAGGTAGTAGTTTATTTAAATAAGATTACTTACCTACGGTGAAGATAATCTTTTAAACTAAAAGTTTATCTACAACCTCTTCAAGCTTTTCATATTTAATTGGTTTTAATATGTAGTTAGATGCTCCATTTTGAATTGCACGGATCACCTTTTTTTTATAGTTATTTTCATTATTGTTGCATCATCTACAATTAATACTTTTGCCATCTTTTACCCTTTATTATTTGTTTCTATATCATATAACTTAATAGTATTTGTTCATTATTAGATTTTAGCATCTTGTTTTTTTTCATAGTAACAGGATTATGCATTGTGTATGGTATAGAAATATTGATTTTCCACCATTTTTAACTATGTATAAATCCTGTAGAATATTTCCAAGAATTATATTAAGAGTTTCTGCTACATTTTCACTACTGTTTCATCATTTGTTAAATTATTTATTTGATCTTCAGAGTATATGATTTTTCTAATTCAATTCTTTTTTCAATATTTTCAATACCATGATCAACACTATTTCTAAAAATATGAACAAGCGAATTAAGAAAATGTTTAAAACTATCTGGTATAAATAAATCTGGACAATTAATATTTAAAGGATTTATATCTTTTTCTAGTTGAACTGAAAGTTGCGAAACTAATTTTTATTTTCTCTCATTTTAACCTAAATATGTAGATATATCTACTTCATCTATTTGCTCAGGATTTAAATATTTTAATGCATATTCTTTATATATACCTGATGATAAAAATAGCTTGAAAAGATCATTATCTAAATGTTGATCTTTTGCCATAAAACTTAAAATTCTAATAGAATCAGACAATGTTTTTGGTTTTTTATAGGGTCTATCAGATGCTGTTAAAGCTTCAAAAACATCAGCAATTGCCATTATTCTTGAAGCAATTGGCATATCATCAATAGTAAGTTCTCTTGGGTATCCAGTACCTATCAATGTTTCATGATGCGCACCAGCGTATAATGGTACATTTTTAAGGTAATCAGGAAATGGTAGTTTTTCTAACATAACTATTGTCATTTGAACATGTTCTTGAATTTTAAATCTCTCTTCATAACTTAAAGTTCCTGCAGTTGTGCATATATTATAAAGTTCTCCTAAATTATAAAGATGTTCAGGTACTTTTGTTTTGAAACCCATTCTTTCATATTGTTCATAATCAAAATGTTCTCTAGGAATAATATGTCTATTCTTATCAGATAAAAGTTGTTCCACTTGTGGAGTAGTTGAATTTTCATTTAACACTCTTTTTAACTCTTCATGTGCTAAACCAAGTGTATCATCAAAGTTTCTAATCCAAGTTCTTGAAGCAATATCTTTTATTTGATATTTAGTATCATCTTTCATATACTCAGCACCAACATTTGCATTTGCAACTAATTCATATTCTTGCTTTAGTTTTTCATGCTCAGATTCTAGCCATAAGTCTACTTCATGGGCATTAGATCCAGATAGTTTTTTGTTAAGTGCTTCAATAGTTAAATCTCTATGAATAACTTCAAATCTAGTTCTTATTTCATGTATTCTATTATTGATAGTTTCTAATTTTGTTGCTTTATCAACAACATATTCAGGCGTAGTTACTTTACCGCAATCATGAAGCCATGCTGCGATACTTAATTCTCTTCTTTTATCTTCATTATCAATAGAAAAAGTTTCAAATATCCCATGAGTTGCTTCACTTGCTGCTTCTGCAATCATAAGTGACAGTTCTGGCACACGCTCACAGTGTCCCCCTGTATATTTTGATTTAGCATCAATTGTACTTGCTATAAGTTTAATAAAAGCATCAAGTAGTTCTTTTTGAGATTCTTGTAAACTTTCAACTTCTTCTAACCTTGCCTCAAGTTTTTTAAGCTCTCTTAGCTGATCCCTATCAGTTCTTGCCATGATTTTATCATGACGATTAATATCTTTTATTAGCTTATCAGTAGTTTTTGAAAAGACTTCTTTTAGAGATTCAATCTCTGCAACAAGTTTACTTTCAGGTTTTGACATATATGAACTTACTTTACAACTAATTCTATATTTAAATCTTCAAAATCTTCTATAAAATCTTCCCCAGCTTCTTGTGCACTTTCATTTTCTTCATCATAAATCCAATTAATTGCGATATCGTGGTCGTCATTATTTTCCTCTAAAAGATCAAAAAAATCAAAAAATAGTTTTGAACTACTTGAGTTGAAATATGTTATTTCAAGATTTACAGTTGTTGTCTCTTTTGCAGATGTTTCGAAATATTCTTTTACCCATGCCATCATTGGTGCATAAAACTCAAAAGTATTTTCTGGGTAAGATTTACCAACCATAGATATCGTTCCATTTGTATCAAGATTGATAACCGGTGTATATTTCGTTTCTGCTATATTTAAATTTTCCATTTTTATTCCTATTTATTAATATTTATTTTTGTTTTGATATGAAAATAAAACTTGTTTTCATTTATATTTGCAAATTTGTATTCAATTTTATCACATCTTTTTCCAATTTCATAAAATCCAATACCACCACCTTTTTCGTGTGTATTTCTTCCAGATTTTCTTAGTTCTCTGTATCTTTTTTTAATATCATCTCTACTTAATGATTTAATTTCAATTAATTTTGGTTCAATTATATTTTTATCATCATTCGAAATAATATTTTGACTATTAATATAATAGTTACCTTCAGTGTCTTTAGAAACAACAATAAGTCCACCAGGTTCAATATTATTATTTTCTAAATCTTTACTTTTTGAGTAATTCATCATATTTTGTGATAGTTCGATAAAGATTGTAAATATATTATTGGATATGCTCATATGTACGTCGTGTGCCTCAGCTTCTTTCTCAAGAGCTTCAGTCATTCCAGCTATTAAAGTTTGTGATAAAAAACCACCATAACTTAAGAATATAATACCGTCATTTTCAACAAGTTTTTGTACTTCTTCAATATTCATCTACTCATCCCCTCTGGCAAGTTTTATTAAAATAAAATAATACCAACAATCTACATATGTTAGTTTATTAAAATTTATTAAAAAGTATGATTAAATTTATTGAAAATCTTATCAAAATTAGCAATAAATTCTTTTATTCATTTCTAAGTACATCGAGTACATCTATTTTAGTTGCTTGAACTGCTGGATAATATGATGATAAAAATACAATAATCATTGAGCCTATTACTATTGATATAAAATCAATAGTATCAAGTAGAAGAGGTAATTTACTTGTTCCATATACATCAGCAGGTAGAGATATAATATTAAAATTTTCTAATAGATATATGCCTCCAAATCCTAACGCAATCCCAACAACAATACCAGTATAACCAATTATCATACCAAGTCTAAGAAATATATGTTTAACCTCTTTAGTACTAGCACCAAGAGATAAAAGAAGTGCAATCTCTTTTCTACGACTCATAACTGTCATTAATAATGAACTTATTATATTTAAAGATGCTATTAAAATAATTAACATTAAAACAATAAACAAAGCTTGTTTTTCCATCTCCATAGCAGCAAAAAAATTTCCATTTTGCTGCCACCAACCTACAACACCAACACCAAATACTGGCAGCTCTTTTTTAAGTAGTTTTATATCTTTAAATGGTTCATCACTATAAACATGTATCCCATCATAATATGTATCGTCTTTTTTAAGAATTGTTCTTAACGCATCAATAGAGGTATACATATAAGCTTTATCATATGCAGTAAGTCCAGATTTAAACTCACCACTATATACAAACCTTTTCATCTTTGGCATCATTGAAAAACCGCTTGGATTTACAGTAGTAAAGTAAAGTGTTACTTTTTGGTTATCGTACAAATATAGTTCATCTTTTATACCTTGACCCACTATAATGTCATACTTATCATGTTTGTTAATTGATTTTACAGCATCTTTATAAATTTTATTTATAGCAGACTCTTTTTGAACATCTACACCAAATACGACACCTCCAACCATAGAGTTATCACTTTGACACATTGCCTGTGATGATATATATGGTGAAAATTTTAGGTTTGGAAATTTTTTTTCTAAATCTTTTAATAACTCTTCATTAACAGAGCCTTCTATTTTAGAATATATACTTAATGGATAATTCATTGTAAAAAGTTTATCTTTAAACTCTTTTGCAGTTCCATTCATAATTGCCATTGCAATTATTAGAACCATCACACCAATACCAACGCCAATAAATGCTAATATGGCACTTATTGAGATAAATGGATTTTTTTTATCATATGTTAAATATTTTTTTATTATAAAGTTAATTAGTTTTGTATTCATTTTGCTACCATAGTTTATTTTGTTGTGGATTATACAACTTTAGGTGTTAAATTTGTATAAGTTTCAATAAATACAATTTTTAGGTATAATAAAAACAATAAAAATAATTTTTTCTAAAATAGTTTTAAATAATATAATATAAATAGAGAATAATGGAGTCGAAATTGTTAAAAAATATGTTAAAAAAGAACGCTGATCCTTATGATGCTTTTTTAAATGAACTACAAAAGGTAGATTTCAATGAAAAAAAATTAAAGAAGATTTTATATGAAGATAAAATAAATATTGATCATGTAAACTCCGAGGGTGAAACATTTTTACATATCTGCTTAAAAAATAGAAAAATTAAATTAGCAATGTGGCTTTTGTCCAATAATATATCTGTAGATAAAGTAGATAACAGTGGTAAAACCCCTTTTGATATTGCAATAGAACATCAAAATCACAGAGTAGTAGACCTCATTTTAGATATTACAAATATAGATATAGATAAAACTGATAAATTTGGTAGAACATTACTTCAAGATGCTGTAATATTAGGTGATCACGAGATGGCAAAGATATTATTAAATTATGGTGCAGATGTAAATGCTAAAGATAATAAAAATCGTAATGTTTTGTATGATGCACTCTCTTATGGAAATGAAGAGTTTATAGATTATCTTTTAACTTTTGAAGAGTTAAATCTTAATTGTGTTGATTCAGAGCAAAATAGTATTATGCACCATAATTTTGTAAAAGAAAATGAAGAGATTGCAATAAAGCTTATAGAACATGGTGCAGATCCAACTATAAAAAACAAAAATGGAAACACTTTTTTATGTGATAGTGCATTAAAAGGTATGGATGGTTTTAATGTTGTAGAAACAGCCATAAAAAAGGGTTGTAATATAAACTCAAGGGTGGCTGATGAAAATTCTATTTTAATAGAGCTGGTTACTGCATCTTCTGGGTTAAGTGATGAAGAGATAGATAGAAGAAGTAGTCTTTTAAGGATGGCACAAGAGCTTATTGTTCAAGGAATTGACATAAATGCGGTCAATGACAATAATGAAAATGCACTTTTTAGGGCTGTTAAAATAGGAGATGCAGAACAGGTGTCTTTTCTTTTAGCATCAAATATAGAGGTTAATTTACAAAATAATGATGGGGAGACACCATTATTGTTAGCTACATATGGTGGAGCAGCAAAATTAGATATAGTAATGCTTCTATTAAAACATAAAGCTGATCCCACAATAATGAATAAAGATGCAAAAACATTGTTTGAAGTTTTAAATGAAATAATACTTCACACTCATGCCAAAAGAGAATTGACAGATAGAAATATATTAAAACATATTAAAAAAGGTGGAAGTAAATATATACATGTATTACAAGAGATA
The DNA here is from genome assembly GCA_965603755.1 of uncultured Arcobacteraceae bacterium. GTDB lineage: Bacteria > Campylobacterota > Campylobacteria > Campylobacterales > Arcobacteraceae > JAIOSF01. Next base: position 45,257 of record CBFDEF010000004.1, on the reverse strand, counting down.
TTAAATCATAATGAAAGAGATTTAAATTATTTAGATTCTACAGGTAGACCGTTGTTCTTTATGCCATTGTTATATAATAGTATTCCACTATTTAAATTTTATAAAAAAGCAGGATTGAATATTCATAATTTAAATAAAGATGGACAAAATCTATTTTTTGAATATGTTCTAAAAGTATTTCAGGATGAAAATGAAGATATAGATTTTCAAAGTGCTTTAAGTATACTTATAAGTGCAAGAGTTGATCATAATACAATTGATGAAACAGGGTGGACTGTAATAAGTAAAGTTATAGGAACAACAACATGTAATGTAAATCTTTTTAAAACGCTTATTAAGATTGTAAGATTTAATTATAAAGTCGTAGATAAGCTTGGTCGTACTACAATACATACAGCTGTTTGGTCTAGTAATCACAATATTATTAAAATAATAAATTATATTGAAAAAGATATTTTAAATGCCCCAGATAACTATGGAATTTTACCTGTTATTTACGCGGCACTTCTAGGTGATAAAAAACTAGTAATGTTATTTATAGATCTTAAAACAAAACTAAGAACTGATATATCTATATCAAGAGCAGCAATTAGAAAATTCTCTCCGTTGTTAAAAAATCTTGAAAAGTTAACTCTAAATATTGAAGATATCAATGAGTTAAAGAATATGAACAGTGTTATATCACAAGTTAAAAGAGATTTTACTATAGATATATTACAATAACAAATAGTTAAAAGGGAGCGTTATAAATTATTCTTTAGTTTGATTATTGTTTTGAAAGGGCTTTAAAGGTAGAGTTATAATACGCTTAATAATATTTAATGGTACTAAACTAGTCTCTTCTAAAATTGTTGTAGATATTTTTGGATTTTTTAAATCTCCATCAATATTTAAATCGTATGTAATCTTATCATCATCACCCAATAATATATAGCCTATAAGTGGTATATAACTCATTATGTTTGAATAGTTTTTCATAAAGTTTATATGGAGTTTTGAATTGATTTTATTCTCATCTAAATTAATTAAAGTGTTACCATTTATGTAATATTCATCACTTTTTGCATCTATATTACTTAGTGTTAATAGTTTTGTATCTCTATTAAAAGATATACTTGCATTAGCATTCTCAATTTTATACTCTTTTAGTATTAAATCTTTTACTTTCATATCACCTTTAAAAAGGCATTGGCTCCCTTTTACTTTTATATTAATTATCCCTTGCTTGAAAATATCTAAACCAAAAATATTATTCAAAAAATCAATATCTAAGTTTTTTGCATTTAATTCTAAATTTTTATTATCTACTAGTATATCAATAATTGAATTATTTTTATTTAAATTAATATCTATTTTTTCATTTTTGATTTTTACATCTAGATTATCATAAATAATTAGTTTACCATTATATAAAATAGATCCATTTGATAAATCAAAATTAATACTCGGTAGATCAAATATTATATTTTGACATTTTTGTTTTCTATTATTATATTTAATATCTATGTTGTTTAGTTTAATGTTTGTTTTTATCTCGTTATTTATTAATATATTTGTTTTAATTAAACCAATTTTATCTTCTATTGTAATATTTGAATTTTTATTTAAATCTATAAAAAGCTTAATCGTATTTAATTTATCTTTTTTATTGTAAATTTCATATTTAGATAGATCTAAATCAAAATGGGCTATTTTAGTTTTCAAATCAAAAACTATGTTACTTGTATCTATTTCAAAACCATTATAAATTGTATTTAAATCTTTAATATATACTTTATTGTTTTTATATATAAATTCTATAGTTTTAAAATTTATATGTTTTTCATTTATTAAAAAAGTAGAGTTTTTATTTTGAATATTTACAAATATTTTTATTGGTTTTTCATCAAAAGGTATATTTATATTTACATTGATTTTACTTTTACCTTTTGTTTGATTAATATTTAAATTAGCAGGAAGTTCAATATTATATGACTTTATTAATCTGTCTATTGTTGAATTTAAAGGTGTAGATGAGTTGATTTTTAATGATATTCCAGTATCTTTAAAAATATCATAAATAATAGCTTCTTGAACATCAAGTTTTATATCGTTTGTAAAAGGTTCTATAAACTTTAATAATATATCTTTCCCATTAAATAAAAGTGTAACCTCCTTTGCTTTTACAGGAAAAGCTTTTCGTGGATTAAAATCAAGAATAGGATTGTTAATTGTTGCATTAACTCTTAATGTAGTAAAATCTACAAAAAAATCTTTTAAAAATATTTTACCTTTTGCATTATTTATTTTAATATTATCAATTTTTAATCTATCAACAATCCAAATTCTCAACTCATCTGAGTAGGAAATGAATTTATCAAATACTCTAATGTCTTTTATATGATTTGAACTAATTGAGTAGTCTAAAATATCTTTAACTACGTTTATTTTAGTATCTATTTTTACATTTTTATATATTAAATTACCTAATACATTCAAATCTAAATTATCTAAATTTTTTATGTTTACATCAATATTACCATCAAAAGTAAGATGATCTAAATTATTATCTTTTTTAACTTTTATATTTAATTTTTTATCTTTAAGAGAAACAATAATATTATCTAAAAAGAAAGTATTATTGTTTGGAAGTTTTACTTTTGCTTTTTCAATAGAAAAAGAGGAATAAATTGAATTAAAATTAAAATCATTAATATTTTTTAAATCTATATAGCCAAAAAATGAATCTAGTTTTATATGATCAAAAGATAGTTGTTTATACAAAAGGGTTTCAGCTTTAGTATCAAGTTTATAAAACTTTTTTAAAAATTGAATATCATCTATTTTATTTGAAAATACTTTATAGTAAAGTTTATTATCTTTTATTTTTGCTGTTAGTTTTATCTTATTTTCATTTTTAGTTGATTTATTAAAATCTTTGTATATTAAGTTTAGTGTGTTATTTTTATATTCAAAAAAAATATTTTTATTATCATAAGATAATGTTTTAATCTTTATCTCTGTAAAATAACCTAATATTTTTCTTGTAATATCTATATCTAAACTATCAAATTTATTTTTGAAATTATCATTTGTAGTTTCTATTTGCAGTTTATTTAGTGTTAATATTAGTTTCTTATCATATTTTAAATATAATTCGTTTAAATAAATATTATTGTATGAGATATTGTCTATTTTTATACCATAAACTAAAGAGATTAAAAACATTAAAACAATTAAGATTAAAAAACCTAAAATTGACACTATTTTGTTCAGCACGATTGAATTTATCCTCGTCTTATCTATAATATTAAGTTTTTATCTAAGCTTAGAGGTAAAAACACAAAGGGTTATTTATATACCGCAAGGCAGTACAAGTTCCATTATAACATACTTAGATAAAAAAAATTATGATGTTAATTATTTAGATAAAATTATATTAAATTTAATTGGAAAACCACAAAGTGGATGGATAGATTTAAAGTCAAAAGAGATGACAAAAATAGAGTTTTTATACAAACTTACAACCTCTAAAGCTGCACTTAAAAAGGTCACATTAGTCCCTGGAGAAACATATTATTTTTTTCTACAAGAGTTAGCAAAAAAATTAAATATATCAACCGATAAGCTTTTTGATCAGTATTCAACATATGCATATAAAAAAGATGGAAATATTATTGCTGATACATATCATTTACCAATAGGTATGGATGAAAAACAACTTATATTACATCTTTTTAAGATAACAGAAGATAGATACAAACAACTTAGCCATAAAATATTTGGAATTTATAATAAAAAAAATTGGTATAGATATATAACAATTGCTTCAATTATACAAAAAGAATCTGCATCAAAAGTCGAGATGCAATTAATATCAAGTGTAATTTATAATAGAATTTATAAAAATATGAAATTACAAATGGATGGGGTATTAAACTATAGTAAATATTCACACACTAAAATAACACCAAAGATGATAAGAGAGGATACTAGTGAATATAATACCTATAAAAATAAAGGTTTACCATCAAATCCTGTTTGTGCAGTTGAATTAACTGCAATAAAAGCTGCAATATTTCCTACAAAATCAAACTATTTATATTTTGTAAAATCAAGTGATGGGACAAAACACAATTTTAGTTCTAGTTATAAAACACATAAACAAAATATAAGAAAATTAAAAAAAGCAAATAAGATAAAAAAAACAACTATTAAAAAAATTACTTCAAAAAAAAGAGTAGTAAAAAAAGTTCTTAAAAGAATAAAACCACAAGTAACTAAAAAAATACCTGAAAAAGTTGTACTACAAACTATTGAAAAAAGTGTATTTACACCAGTAAAAACAACAACAAACTTAAAAGATTTATGGAAATAAAATATATTTAGTAATAACTATAAAAGTTTTACAAGTATAAAAAAAGGTGCTAGATAAAATCTAGCACCTTTTTTATAAGAAGGTCAATTCTTAAGCGTTTTTAGTAGCATCAGAATATTTATAACCTAAGTCATAAGCTTTTAAGTTAATCTCATGTACTTTTGCAGGAACTTTTGAAAGCATTACCTCTTTAAGTAATTCTTTATCAATAGCATCCATATAGTTATTTGCAATTGCAAGAGCAACAACAGATTGAGTAATAACATTACCAACCTCTTCTTTTGCAATAGTAATAATAGGTATCTCAACTATATTCCAAGTTTTTCTATCTTCGTCAGAAGCTTTTACAAGGTTTGGTTCAATAACAATTGTTCCACCCGGTGTAACACCATCTTTAAAAGAGTTATAACTTACTTGCGCAACAGATAACATAAAATCAATTTCACCATCATTTGCATATGGGTAATAGATCTCTTCATCATCTAAAGTGATATCAACAACAGTTGGTCCACCTCTTACTTGTGATGTATATGTAGCTGTTTTAAGTCCGTGACCACCAGCTTTGATTTTTGCAGCTGCAAAAATCTCACCAGCAAGAAGAACACCTTGTCCACCAACACCTGTAAATCTCATTAGTTTTCTAGCCATGCGTTACTCCTTATATCTTTTTAGCAAAATCAGCTTGAGTGATTTTTGCTCTTTTACCTTGATGTGCATCTTTAATATCTTGATACATATCACAGTATTCTCTAGCTTCAGTATCGCATTTTAATACACCTAAAGGAAGAATATTTAGTTGTTCCTCTTCACTCATTTTCTCATATTTAGATAAAGGAGCTGTAATAGAATCAATCCACTCTAAGTTTTCCATAGCAGAAGCCATTTTATTTTTTCTACCAAGATTAATATGACAGTTAGAAAGTACTTCAATAAATGAGAAACCTCTATGTTCAAAACCTTTGATGATTAATCTTTCTAATTTCTTAGGATCAAGCATAGTTTCTCTACCTACCCAAGAAGCACCAGAAGCTATAGCTAAATCACAAGAATCAAAAGTAGGGTCAATATTTCCAACTTTTTGAGTAACTGTCCACATACCTTGAGGAGTAGTAGGACTTGTTTGTGAATTTGTAAGACCATAGATAAAGTTATTGATAACAATAAAGTTAATATCAATATTTCTTCTACAAGCATGAATTGTATGGTTACCACCAATTGCAAGTGCATCACCATCACCAGCAACACAAATTACATGCTTATCTGGATTTGCTAATTTTACACCAGTTGCATAAGCAACAGTTCTACCATGAGTAGTATGAATTGTATTAAAATCTACATAAGAAGAAAATCTTCCTGAACATCCAATACCAGAGATAACACAAACGTCATCTTGAGACCAACCCATTTTATCAATAGCTCTGATTGTAGCTTTAAGAATAACACCATCACCACATCCCCAACACCATAGTGTTGGCATCTTTTCAAGTCTTAAATATTTATCATAATTAAATGCCATTTTAGAATACCTCCTTAACTTTTGCTACAATCTCATGTGGAGAAATAGCTCTACCGTTTACTTTGTAAAGACCTTCAAGATCAAGTCTACTTGAAACTCTTTCAATCTCTTCTGTATATTGTCTAATATTTAACTCAACACAAAGTACATTTTTAATTTTATCTGTGTAAGATTTAATAGCATCTGCTGGTGATGGCCATATAGTAATTGGTCTAAATAAACCAGCTTTAATACCGTCTTTTCTTAAATGTCTAATAGCTTCTTTAGCTGCTAGTGAAACTGAACCGTAAGCGATGATTAATACTTCACCATCAGAACCGTCCATATCATCTAACATAAACTCTTCATTTAATTCAATCTCATCTTGATGAGCTACTACTTTATCTTCTAATCTTTGGATTAGTTTTCTACAAGTATTAATCTCTTCAGTTGGGAAACCATTTCTATCATGGTGAAGACCAGTAAAGTGATATCTATAACCACCAAACATACTATTTAATACAGCAGGTTCTGTAGGACCACATTCATATGGAAAATACTCTTCAGCAGGACCATCAAATTGTTTTCTTAAAACGATTCCAGCTTTTACATCTTCAAGTGTTGGAAGAACTGCCTTACCATGCATGTGACCTAAAGTCTCATCTGTAAGTACAATAACTGGTTGCATAAATCTATCAGCAAGATTAAATGCTCTTACTACTTCTGTATAACATTCAGCTAAGTTACCAGCACATAATGTGATTGATCTATAATCACCATGAGATGGGTTAGATGCTTGTTTGATATCACCTTGTGAAACTCTTGTAGGAAGACCAGTTGATGGACCACCTCTCATAACATTTACAAGTACCATTGGTACTTCTGCCATTTGAGCAAGACCTAAGTTTTCTGCTTTAAGTGATACACCAGGACCAGATGTTGCCGTTAAAGCTCTTACACCAGTCATAGACGCACCAATAACACAACAGATACCTGCTATCTCATCTTCCATTTGGATTGCTGCTCCACCTTGTGCAGGTAATAAATCAGAAATTGTGTGCATTACTTCACTTGATGGTGTTAATGGATATCCTCCAAAAAACTCACACCCTGCATCAACTGCTGCAATTGCTGATAAATCATTACCAGTAGATATTATTTCTCTAGTTGCCATTCATTTTCTCCTTATTTACCGTAATTCTCAGGTAATCTATAATTATTTTCTGTAATTGCTACTTGTCTAGCTTTTGCTTCATCAGTTAATTTAGCAAATTTAAACCCATCTGATTTTTTATCTGCTACATATATAGCAAAATCAGGACATGTTAACTCACAGTCATTACAACCAATACATGCTTCTGGAAACTCGATACTAATCATCGCTCCAAGAGTTGATGTTGGTTCTTGTTTCATTGAAAGTACACCAGCTGGACAAACTGATACACAAATATCACAAGCTTTACATCTTGTTGTATCTACCCATACTGGAGTATTTTCAGGTGCTTTCATTAAAGACATATTTTCCCCTTCATTATTCAATTATTTTAAATAGAATATATGATTTTCATACATTACTACCAACATACTAACTAATATTGATTAATACTATTTTGAATACATTGTTAGATTTGTAAATGAATTTACTGAGTGTTACATTTTGAAGCAGGTTTTTAAAGGTGTTACATTTTGAATCAGTATATTGAAATTTTCTTCTATTTAAAGATAACTTCAACTCTTCTATTTTCTTCTCTACCCTCTTTTGTAACATTTGTTGATCTAGGTTGAGTTTCACCATACCATTTTATTTGAATTCTTTTTTCATTTATCCCATGAAGTAAAAATAGTTTTTTAATATTATCAGATCTTTGTTTCGATAAATTTAGGTTGTAGTTTGCATCATAAGTTGAATCTGTATGACCACTTAGGATAATGTTGTATCCAAAACACTCTTGTGCTATCTCAATAATATTTTGAGCTTCTTTTGTTGAGTTTTCATCTATAATTGATGATGAGGGATTAAAATTTACAACTCTTTTAATAATTTGAGTACATCCATCTTTATCAACACAAACTCCATCAGGTGTATTTGGGCATTTATCATATTTGTTTATTATCATATCTTTATCATCATCTTGTAATGAAATATCTTCCCCATAAATATTTGTTAGTAAAAAGAAAAATAATATAAATTTACCCATAACGACTCCCTAGCTTTTTAATTATAAAATGTAATTTGTATTTTAGCTAAAAAATAATTAGTTGTTTATTGTTTTTCATTTAACACCCTTTTAAACTAATATTAGATACAATCGAGACAATAATGTTAAAAATTTATAATAGACTAGATATAAAGGAAAACAATGGGTTGTAACTTAGATAAATTAACTTCTTTTAAAGACAACTGTGGGTTTGGTTTACTTGCTCACCTAAAAAATAAACAAACACATCAGAATTTAGAGGATGCAATAACTTCTTTAGAAAGAATGATGCATAGAGGGGCTGTTGCAGCCGATGGGAAAAGTGGAGATGGTAGTGGATTACTATTGTCTATTCCAGATCAATTTATGAGAAAAGTGGCACTTCAAGGTGGTGTTGATCTTCCTAATCAATATGCTATAGCTATGGTGTTTAGTACGGATAATAAACAACTTGATACATTTCAAAATTATTGTGAAAAGAATGATTTAAAAGTTATATTAAATAGAGATGTTCCCGTAGATACAGATGCTTTAGGGAAGCAAGCTTTAGCAATATTACCAAATATGACACAAATATTTGTAGTACCAAATACACCAGTTTCATCAAAAAGATTTGAAGCTATGCTTTATCTTGCAAGAAAAGAAGCAGAACATGCACTTGATGATCAAGATGATTTTTATATACCTACATTCTCTTCAAAAGTTATTGCTTATAAAGGGCTTGTTATGCCTACAACTATTAAGCAATTTTACATAGATTTACAAGATGAAGATTTTAAAATATCATTTGCACTATTTCACCAAAGGTTCTCAACAAATACATTACCAAAATGGAGACTAGCTCAACCTTTTAGAGGTGTAGCACATAATGGTGAGATTAACTCTATTGAAGCAAATAGATTTAATGTAGAGATAAAAACACAAGCTATAGAATCTGAAATATTTACAAAAGATGAACTTGACAGAATTTTCCCACTTTTACAAAAAGCTGGAAGTGATAGTGCTTCTTTAGATAATATGTTCGAATTCTTAATAATCAATGGACTTGATTTCTTTAAAGCAGCTAGATGTTTAGTTCCAGCTCCCTGGCAAAATGCACCATATATGGATAGTGAACTTAGAGCATTTTACGAGTATTGTGCTATTAGATTTGAAGCTTGGGATGGTCCAGCAGCAGTAAGTTTAACTGATGGTAGACATATAGGTTGTTTAATTGACCGAAATGGACTTAGACCTTCAAAATATTTCAAAACAAAAGATGATAGACTATTTATTACAAGTGAGTATGGGACAGTAATTTTCCCTGAAGAGGATATCATAGATAGAGGTAGATTACAAAGTGGTCAAATGATCGGTATAGATCTAAAAACGGGTACTATATTAAAAAATGATGACATAAATGATTACTTAAAATCTTCACAAAATTATGAAAAGTGGCTTACTTCAAATATGCAGTATCTTCAAGAGTATGTAGAGGATACTTTTGTAGATTTAAGTGATTATAATTTTGATGATATTACTTCAAGACAAAAATATGCAAATATCACTTATGAAACATTAGATCAGATGATTATACCTATGGCAGATGAAGCTAAGGAGCCCACTGGTTCTATGGGTGATGATACACCATTAGCTTGTTTTTCAAATAAACATAGAAATTTCACAGATTTTTTTAGACAAAAATTTGCTCAAGTTACAAACCCACCTATTGATCCATATAGAGAAAAAATAGTAATGAGTTTAAATACAGGTATAGGTCATACATATAATATACTTGAAGAGAATGAACATAACTCAAAAAGATTAAAAGCAGCATCTCCAATTCTTATGAAAGAAAAATTTGATGTTATGTTAAGTTTTGGAGATAAAACTAGCTCAAGATATGATGCAGATTTTAACAATAAAACTTTTAGTACTACTTTTGAATCAAACTTAAAAGAAGCACTTGAAACATTATATTTAAATGTTAAGAACTCTATTGAAAATGAAAACATAAGTGTAGTTATTTTAGATGATAGAGATGTATCCAATAGTTCAAAAATCATACCAGCTGCATTAGCAGTAGGTTATGTAAATCATCAACTTGTACGTGATAATATGGCGAGTAAAGTTTCAATTATTGTTACAACTTCTGAAATTTATGATCCACACAGTGCTGCAGTTTTATTTGCATTTGGAGCAACTGCAATATATCCATATATGATGTTTGCTTCAATTAAATCATTTTATGAAAGAAAGAACATAACAAACTCTGCATTACAGCAAAAACTTAAAAATAGTGCAAAAGCTATGGGTGCAGGACTTCTTAAAATTATGTCAAAAATGGGTATTGCTACTATGGCTTCATATAGAAACTCATCATTATTTGATATTTTAGGTCTAAGTGATGAAATTTGTAATGATTGTTTTACACATGCAAATAGTGACTTAAGCGGTTTAGGATATGAAGATATTGAAAAAAGAATAGAAGCTTCACATTTTGATGCTTACTATAATGATAAATCAATGTTCCCTCTTGAGATGGGTGGATTTTACAAATATCTTGATGGAGCAGAATATCACGATTATGGTCCAGATATTACAAAAGCTATGCACAATAAAAATGCTAGCGGTGAAGAATCTATTAGTGACTTTAAAGGTCTTAAAGGTTTAATTGAGGGAAGAGATAAAAAATTTATAAGAGATTTCTTTGAATTTAACAGTGATAAAGATTCTGTTAATGTTGATGATGTTGAATCAAAAGATGAGATATTTAAAAGATTTGCAGCTGCAGCTATGAGTTGTGGTTCTATATCTGTTGAAGCGCATGAAGCTATTGCCGTTGCTATGAATACAATAGGCGCTCAATCAAATTCTGGTGAAGGTGGAGAAGATCCATCTAGATTTAATACACTTAAAAACTCAAAAATTAAGCAAGTTGCTTCTGGACGATTTGGTGTTACTCCAGGTTATCTAGTAAATTGTGAAGAGTTACAAATTAAATTAGCTCAAGGTGCAAAACCAGGTGAAGGTGGACAGCTTCCAGGAGCAAAAGTTACACCATTGATTGCAACATTGAGACATACAACTCCTGGTGTTACACTTATATCTCCACCTCCTCATCATGATATTTATTCTATTGAAGATTTAGCTCAGTTAATATTTGACCTTAAACAGATCAATCCAAAAGCAAAAATTGCAGTTAAACTTGTATCATCAGTTGGTGTTGGTACAATTGCTTCTGGTGTTGCTAAGGCATACGCAGATAAGATTATTATCTCTGGTGCAGATGGTGGAACTGGTGCAGCACCTCTTACATCTATTAAGCATACAGGAAACGCTTGGGAATTAGGTCTTAGTGAAGCACATAACTCACTAAAAGCTAATCACTTAAGAGGTATGGTTCACTTACAAACTGATGGTGGATTAAAAACTGGTATAGATGTTATTAAAGCAGCTATGTTAGGTGCTGAGTCATATGCATTTGGTACATCTGTTCTTACACTTCTTGGTTGTAAAATTCTTAGAATTTGTCATACAAATAAATGTAGCGTTGGTGTGGCAACACAGGATGAAGAGTTAAGAGAAAAGTTCTCTGGAACAGTTGAAAGACTTATATCTTACTTTGAATTCTTAGCACAAGATGTTAGAGAAATTTTAGCAACTTTAGGTTACACAAAAATCGAAGATATTGTAGGTCGTAGTGACTTACTTAAAGTTTTAGATGATAAGTTTGCACAAAAATTTGACTTCCAAAATATTTTAAGAAAAATTGATGGTATTGATACTTGTCAACAAGAATTTAATCACCCTTATGATAAGAATGAAAATTCACATAAATTGTTAGCTCAAGTTATCCCTGCTATTAAAGATCCATCAAAACCTGTAGTTATAAATACAGAGATTTCAAATCTTGATAGAAGTTTTGGTACTTTAGAATCAGGTGAGATAGCAAGACTTTATGGTGACGCAGGACTTCCTGAAAATACTATTACATATAACCTTGCAGGAGTTGCAGGTCAATCATTTGGTACTTTCTTAAGTCGTGGTATCACTATGAATCTTAATGGTGTAGCAAATGATTATGTTGGAAAAGGTATGAGTGGTGGGAAGATTGTTGTTAAACCACTTTTACAAGGTTCAGCTTATGCAGGTGCTGGTAATACATGTTTATATGGAGCAACTGGAGGAAAACTTTATGTTAGAGCTACTGTTGGTGAAAGATTTGCAGTTAGAAACTCTGGAACTATAGCGGTTGTTGAGGGTACTGGTGATTCTCCTTGTGAATATATGACGGGTGGAATTGTTGTAATTTTAGGTAAAACTGGTATTAACTTTGGGGCTGGTATGACTGGTGGATTAGCTTTTATTTATGATGATAAAAGAGAATTTATAGATAATATGAACCAAGAGCTAATTGAAGCATTAAGAATAGATACTGATGATACAGAACTTGAAAGAATTTATTTAAAGAATTTATTAAAAGATTATGTAGTACATACAGAGTCTGAAAAAGCACAAAATATATTAGATCATTTTAGATCAGAAATTAGAAACTTCTGGATGGTAAAACCAAAAGATATGAAAGTATTACCACTTAACCCAGATGAGGGAGATTAAACAGATGTTAAATTTTACAAAGATTGATAGAGCTAACCCTATTAAAAGAGGGGTTATGGAGAGAATAAAAGATTTTGATGAAGTTTATACTGTATTTGATAAAAATAAAGCTAGTGAACAATCAGATAGATGTATAGGTTGTGGAGACCCATATTGTCATAATAAATGTCCTTTACATAATATTATCCCTGCATGGCTTAAACAAACAGCAGAGAATGATATAGAGTTAGCTTTTAATATTTCAAATGAAACTTCACCTTTTCCAGAAATTTTAGGTAGAATTTGTCCTCAAGATGTTTTATGTGAGGGTGATTGTACTTTAAATGATACACATGGTGCTATTACTATTGGTTCTGTCGAGACACATATTAGTGAAACTGGATTTGAAAATGGATTAAAGCCAAAGTTTGCACATGAAAAAATCGGTAAAAAAGTTGCTATTGTTGGTTCTGGTCCTGCTGGAATTAGTGTAGCTACATTTTTACTTCGTGAGGGTGTTGATGTTGAGATGTTTGAGAGAGCTAACAAAGCTGGTGGACTTTTAACATATGGAATCCCAGGATTTAAACTAGAAAAACATAGAGTTCAAAGAAGAATTGATTGGTTAGTTGAAGCTGGAATGACTTTACATACTAACTGTGAAATTGGAAAAGATAAATCGTTTGAAGAGCTTGAAAATGATTTTGATGCTGTATTTATAGGTATTGGTGCTACAAAAGGTAAGTACCCAGGGATAGATGGTGAATTAAATTCAAATGTACATCTTTCAATGGATTTTTTAACAGCAATTCAAAAAAGAAATTTTGAAGAAGAGGTTGAAAACTTTATTAGTGTAAAAGATAAAAAAGTTGTAGTAATTGGTGGTGGTGATACTGCTATGGATTGTGTTAGAACATCTGTAAGAGAGGGTGCATCATCAGTTAAATGTCTTTATAGAAGAGATGAAGCAAATATGCCTGGATCTAAAAAAGAGGTTATAAACTCTAAAGAAGAGGGTGTTGAATTTGTATTTAATGTAAGTCCAAAATCTATTGTGACAAATGGTGTTAATCTTCTAAAAACACAGATGAGTGCTGCAGATGAATCTGGACGACAAAGTGTTCAAATTCTTGAAGGTAGTGAGTATTTAGAAGAGGCTGATATTATTATTTTAGCACTTGGTTTTGATCAAGAGTTACCAAAATTCTTAAAAGATACTAATTTAGAATTAGATAGATGGAATGGTATTAAAGTAAATGAAAACTTTCAATCTTCAAATGTGAAAATCTACTCAGGTGGAGATAGTGTAAGAGGTGCAGATTTAGCTGTTAGAGCTGCTGCGGATGGTAAAGCTGCTGCCAAAGCAATGGTAGAAAGTTTTAAATAAGATACCTAAAACAGTTTGTAAGTAGAGTATTCTATGACAGATATAGAGTATTTACTTAAAAACGGAGCAGATGTTAACACAAAAGATGAAAAAGGCTTTTCATTGTTAATGTCTTGCTCTAAAAATAATGATATAAATTCAATAAATACATTATTATCATATGGTGTAAATATCAATACTAAAGATACAAAAGGTAACACGGCATTAGATTATGCTGTTGCTGCAAATAACCTAAAAATTGTAAAAATTTTAGTTGAAAATGGAGCTATAATAAATGATGTCAGTTATATGTTAGCTATAAATAAAAAGCTAAAAGATATTTTATATTATTTTGATTCACTAGATACAAATAAACAAATTTTTTTAAAAAAAGAGAAAAGATAGATGAAAATTAAACAACAAAAAATAAAAACATTACTTGATGCATTACCATATATTAAAGAGTTTAGAAATAAAATCGTGGTTATTAAATATGGTGGTTCAGCTCAAACATCTCCAGAACTTCAAGATAAATTTGCTGAAGATATTACTCTATTGCAAATTGTTGGTCTTAAGCCAGTTATTGTTCATGGCGGTGGAGCAAAAATCACAGATATGTTAACAAAACTTCAAATAAAATCAGAGTTTGTTGATGGGCATAGAGTTACATGTGAAGATAGTATGAAAATTGTTGAGATGGTTTTAAGTGGAGATATAAATAAAAATTTAACATCACTTTTAAACCACCATGGTGCAAAGGCTATTGGAATAAGTGGAAAAGATAGTAACTGTATAGAGGCTATTGCAAAAGAGGGTGGAAAGTTTGGATATACAGGTGTTGTAACTTCAATAAACTTTAATATGATTGAAGATTTAATAGAAGAAGGATTTATCCCAGTAATTGCACCTATTGCAGATAGTGCAAAGCCAAATCATCCTGGATTTAATATAAATGCAGATATAGCAGCATCACAAGTTGCTATTGCTTTAAAAGCAAATAAAGTGTTATTTTTAACTGATACAAAAGGTGTTTTAAATAAAGATGGTGAACTTTTAAACTCTTTAGATAAGCAAGATGTAGAATCTTATAAAAAAGATGGAACAATTGCAGGGGGAATGATACCAAAAGTTGATAGTTGTGTTGATGCAATCTACAATGGTGTAAACAAAGCACATATAATAGATGGACGAGTAGAACATAGTATTTTACTTGAGCTTTTTACAAGTGATGGAATAGGTACACAGTTTTTACAAAAGTAGAAAATAGTTTTTTGTAACAAATAGTCTTTGAAAATAGAAACATTTAATAATTTTTCTAAGTATTAAATAATTATAAATTACATTTTAGCTACAATTAATAAAAGATTATAAAAGGTAATACTTTATGTACAATATTTTATGTGTAGATGATACGCAATCAAATCTTCTAGTTTTGGAGTCTTTATTTGAAACTAGAGGTGATGAATTTAACATAATTACAGTTAAAGGTGGATATGAAGCCTTAGAATTACTGCTTAAAGAACCAATAGATTTAATTTTACTTGATGTTATGATGCCAGATATTGATGGTTTTGAAACAGCAAAACTTATAAAAACAAATAAACTAACAAAAAATATCCCAATAATATTTTTAACTGCAAAAAGAGATAATGAAACAATCCGTAATGCTTTTAAATATGGAGTTGATTATCTTTCTAAACCATATGATGAGTTTGAACTTTTTACTAGAGTTGATTTTCAACTAGAATTGTTTGAAGTAAATAAGAAACTTGATAATCAAATCAAATTTAATCAATCAGTTATTAATTCTCAAAGAAATATTATTTTTATGCAAGATGATTATCGTGTAATAAGTGCAAATAAAAAATTCCTAGAGTTTTTTAATGTTGAGGATGTTGAACAGTTTAACAACAAACATAGTTGTATAGCTGAACTATTTATGGAGTATGATAATTATTTTTCACTATATGTTTTAAATAATAATGTAAAATGGGCAGAAAGTTTAATTGGAAGTCACAGTAGTGAAGAGTATAATATATTGATTATGGATACTAAATTATTTGAGCCTAGAGCATTTCGAATAGAGGTTAATCCAATTGAATCTTCTGATATGTATGTAGTATCTTTAACAGATATAACAAAAATTACAACAAAATCTAAACAATTTGAAAATAAAGCAACTTATGATGCTTTAACAAATATATACAATAGAAGTAAATTCAATGAAGTATTTAATTTAGAGGTTAAAAGAGCACTTGTTGATGGTAACCATTTGTCTTTTGCGATTATGGATATAGATTTTTTTAAAAAAGTTAATGATAAATATGGACATATAATAGGTGATGATACACTTATAACTTTTGCTAATACTATTCAAAAAAATACAAGACAAGCAGATACATTTGCAAGATGGGGTGGTGAGGAGTTTGTATTGGCACTTCCTGGTTCAGATATAGATACTGCTTTTAAAGTTGTAGATAATTTACGAAAAGGGATAGAAAATACTACTTTTAAAGCTATAGGGAGTATAACTTGTTCTATTGGATTGACTCAATTAAAGCCCGGTGATTCAATTGATGATATCTTAATACGCTCAGATGAAGCTTTGTACGAAGCCAAAGAGAGTGGACGAAATAAGGTTTGTATCAAATAACAGTTTAATTTATATTAGTGTAAAATATAATACTTTAATGAGACTTTAAAATAAGAATTAGATGGAGAATTGAATGATAAAAAAACTGCTAGCTTTAGTTTTACTTTTTAATATAGCAACTGCTAAAAATATAACACCAAGTGAAGTGTATGGGCAAGTGATGCTTATAACTGATGAGATGCAGTTGTTGCTTAAACACTATGGTTTTAAGCATGACCATGATCATGATGAGATGACTAAGCAGGCAACAGTATCTACTGTGCTAAAGCCTAGAAATACATGGCAGCTAACTTATGAGATATTAGTAAAGATAAATATACTTAGAAATCAAAATAACTTACCTACTATAGAGCCTGTTAATATGACACCTGTATTAAATCTAAATCCTGATTTAGTCTATGAGATGACAAAGCGAATTTTAACAGAGATAGATATTTTAAAATATAGAGTTGATATTAAAAGTTCTAAACAAAAACTACAAAAATTTCATGGAAAGACTCCTATTGATGTATATAATGGATTAAGTCATATATCTGAATCTCTAGATGAATTAAATAAAAAAGGATTTACACCATCTTATGTATTTGGTGAAAATATGAGAGTATATGATGATTTAACTATTATCTTACAACATCTAAATATAGAAGATAAAACTATACCTGCAAAACAAAATATAATAGCAACGCCTCTAGATACATTTAATGTAGGTATGGAGATGTTATCAAAGATAAAGCAACTACAAATAAAATCAGGGATAGATTTTGTTGATTATAGTGGATTTAAAAAAGATAAAGTTACACCATCTGATGTATTTACAATTACAGGGATGATTATAGCTGAGCTTCAAACTATAAAGGCGTATATTGGGCTAAATGATTATATTACCCCTGCTGCTTCTAAATATAACTCAAAAACAGCTGTAGAGGTTGATCAGATTATGCATTGGAATTTACGAAAACTATCACTAATTGATAGTTTGGAAGGTAGAAAATAATGAGATTAAATCTATCATTAAAAAATAAAATATTTTATATATTTATATCGGTTATAGTTGTATCTATTAGTTTAGTAGGTTGGTATGGATTTACTACGAGTTCTAAAGCATATATAGATTCTGCTTATGAATTAAGTAAACAAAGAACTATATCTATAAATCTTGAGATAGAGGGGATACTTACAACAGTACCAAAAGATGTGTTGTATTCTACAGAAAATCATGCACTCACAAGATTTATGATATGGGATAAGATGAAGGAGAAAAGAAAAGCAAAAGAGTGGAAAGAAGTATTTTCAACTACAATGATAGACTTTATGGAAAAAAAAGAGAACTATTACAAAGCTAGAATTTTAGATTTAAATGATAATGAAATAATATCAGTAAGATACAATAGAGATATTGATAAAGCTTTTATCCAGCCAGCCAGTACTTTACAAAATAAAAAAGGGAGAGGATATGTAGAAGAGCCTAAAAAACTTCAAAAAGGTAAGTTTTATGTTTCTCAGATGAACCTAAATGTTGAAAATGGACAGATAGAAAATCCTTATATTCCAGTTGTGAGATACTCAACTCCTATTATTGATGGTAATGATGACCTTATAGGAATATTTGTTGTAAATATCTATGCTGATGTTATTTTAGATATATTAGAAAACATTACAAATGAACATCAAAAAGATGGCATCTCATATTTCTTAGTAGATTCAAACGGGGATTATCTATACCATAAAGATAAAACTAAAAGATGGAACACACAGCTAAAGCACGGCTCAAACTTTAACAAAGAACATTTTAATATCCAAGAGAAACTAAAAGGGGAAAATAGCGGAGCATTTACCCATAATGGTAAAATATATTCATTTCATAAAGTTCACTCCCTTAAAACTAGAGAGACCAAAAATTATTGGTACGCAATATCTGTTGTTGATAGCAAGGTTGCATTAAGTAAACTTCAAGATTTTAAACTTGTATTTGGTTTTATTTTATTAACTGTTTTAATTGGTAGTTTTTTTATCGTTAGATTTTATATCAATAAGATAACCACACCTTTAATAAAAGTTACAGACCAGTTAACTGCTTTATCAAAAGGTGAAATAAGAAAAGAAAATATTGTATACAAGGCTAATGATGAGATAGGGCAAATAGTAAGTTCTTCAAAAATTTTAGTTGATGCAATTGAGACTACTATAAACCAAGCAAATGCTGTAGCAAATGGAAACTTTACAAAAGATATACAACTATTAAGTTCAAATGATAGATTAGGTCTTGCAATTACAGATATGACAAAAAGATTAAAAGAGATATCAAATCTTGCAAAAAATTTATCAATAGGAAACTATGATATAAATATAATTGCAAAAAGTAATGAGGATGAACTGGGACTTGCATTAATTCAGATGATAAAATATCTTCAAAATATCACTAATATAGCTGAGTCTATATCTGTAGGACAAATAGATGTAAAATATAAAGCTGTAGGTAGTGATGATAGACTAGGTGGTGCTATTTCTCAGATGATAGTGTATCTAAAAACTATTTTAACTCAAGCAAATGCAATTACAAATGAAAATTTTAGTGGCTCTATTGAATCTAAAGGTAAAAATGATGAGTTAGGAAATGCAATTGTTACTATGACAGATATGTTAAGAGAAAACTCTATTAAAAGTAAAGATGAGATATGGTTTAGTGAGGGGCTTGGTGAGTTTAGTGATAAATTAACAGGTATAGAAGATCCTATAATATTAGCAAAAAAAGCTATAGCTATATGCTCTAGATATGTAGGGGGTAGTAGTGGAGTTATATATAAATTTGATAAACATAAGGATGAACTAAATCTTATATCATCTTTTGCATTTACATCTCGTGATAGTTTATCAAATAAATTTGCTGTAGGTGATGGGGTTATTGGACAAGTTGCATTAGAGAAAGAGCCAATTTTACTAAAAAATATCAAAGATGGAGAGTTTGAGATACAAAGTGGTACAACTCTTTCTAAACCAAAAGAGGTATTTACTTTTCCACTTATGCATGAAGGTGAACTTTATGGTGTAACAGAAGTTATGAGTTTTGATGGATTTACAGAACTTCAAAAAAGTTATCTTTTAAAAACTGCAAATATATTTGCAACGGCACTTCATACAACAGCTCAAAATATGCAGATAAAAACTTTACTTGAAGAATCTCAAAGCGCTTTTGAAGAGTTACAGGTAAAATCAGAAGAGATGCAAGCACAAAGTGAAGAGTTAAGAGCCTCAAATGAACAGATGGAGCATCAACAAAATCAACTACAGATGCAATCTGCAAATTTACAGATCAAAAATACAGAGATTGAAAAAGCAAAAAAAGAGATAGATAAAAGGGCAGATGAATTAGAATCATCAAATAAGTATAAAAGTGAATTTTTAGCAAATATGTCACATGAGCTAAGAACACCCTTAAATTCAGTTATTTTATTGTCATCATTATTATCAAAAAATAATAAAGAGAACTTAAGTGAAGCAGATATACAAAAAGCAAAAGTTATAAATGAGTCAGGAAATGAGCTTTTAAGACTTATAAATGATATTTTGGACTTAAGTAAAATAGAATCTGGAAAGATGGAACTTATAGTTGATAAAATAGATACTAATGAATTAATAAAAAGTTATAATGAAATATTTTCTCATACTGCAAAAGATAAAGGGCTGGAGTTTAAGGTTATAGATAACATAAAAGGTTCTTTTTATAACGACAAAGATAGATTGGGACAAATTATTAGAAATCTTATATCAAATGCATTTAAGTTTACAAAAGATGGAAGTATAACTTTAGAGATATCAAATAGCTCAAATGAAAAGTTACCGATAAAAGTTTCTGTAATAGATACAGGAATGGGGATACCACCAGAAAAACAAGAACTTATATTTAAGGCATTTACACAAGCTGATGGCAGTACAAGTAGAGAATATGGAGGAACTGGATTAGGTTTATCAATATCTACAGAGTTATCTCACCTTATGAAAGGTAAAATTGAGCTAAATTCAGAAATAGGTGATGGATCTACTTTTACTATTTTATTACCTAATTTAAAAGATGAGTATAGTGGTGAGGTATCAAGTAACAAACAAAAAGAAATAAAAAGTAGTGATTCAATTATTAATAAAAAAGAGAATATTGATGATATTAAAAAACGGTTTTTAATTATAGAGGATGATAAAATATTTGCTGATATTTTAAAAGATACCGTAGAACAACACGGAGCAAAAGCATTTGTTGCTTACGATGGAGAGAGTGGACTAAAAATAGCTGCTATGCATAAAATAGATGGTGCTATTATAGATATTGGACTTCCTGATATAAGTGGGATAGAGGTTATAAAAAAACTAAAAAGTGACCCAAAAACTTCTAATATTCATATACAAGTTGTATCTGGACAAGATAAAGATATGCAAAATTTTGAAGGTATAAAAATAGATGGATATTTACAAAAACCAGTTTCAAGTGAACAGATAAATAATGCTATATCAAATATTGAAAAATTAAATGATGGAAGAGTCAAGAGTATTTTAATAGTTGAAGATGATGAGTTACATCTAAAAGCAATTACAGATTATATACAAGAGGAAAATAACTTCGATATCTCAACTGCTAATAGCGTAAAAGATGCACAAAAGTTATGCAATACAAAATATTTTGATATAGCAATTATTGATTTAGGTTTAAGTGATGGAAGCGGAAGTGAGATTTGTAAGTGTATTAAAGATGATAAGTCAGATACTGTTATTCTTATATATACGGGAAGAGACCTAACTAATACTGAAGCAGATTTTTTAAATGATATAAGTGATGAGATTATTATTAAAAATCCAAACTCTCATGAAAGATTAAAAGATGAAGTTGAAAGATTTTTAAATACACCAACAACTGTTAATAAAAGATTTAAAGAAAAAATTGAACATATTAAGTATGATAGTAATGATATAAGTGTATTGGTTGGAAAAAAAGTATTAATTGTAGATGATGATATTAAAAATATATTTGTATTAAGCTCAGCACTTCAAGAGCATGATATGAATATAGCTCATGCAAAGAATGGTCAAGAGGCATTAGATTATTTAAAAGATAATAGCGATACGGATATTGTTTTAATGGACATTATGATGCCAGTTATGAATGGTTATGAGGCTATGGAGGCTATTCGTGCAAATGAAACTCTTAATCATCTTCCCATTATTGCAGTAACTGCAAAAGCTATGGAAAAAGATAGACAAGCTGCACTTGACAGTGGTGCTGATGATTACTTGACAAAACCAATTGATTTAGAGAAGTTAAGTTCAATGATGGCTATGTGGATAAATAAATAAATAATCTTATGTTAATAGAAGAGGAAAAATTAAATAAGTTTTTAATAGATGTGTATCATAAGTATGAGCATGATTTTATAAACTATAATTATTCAACTTTAAAAAGAAGGATAACAACACATTCTATTAAATTAAAGATTGAAAATTTTGAACAGTATTGTAATTTAGTATTAAATAATCAAAATAATTTTGATGAGATGTTTTATTATTTTAGTATCAATGTAACAGAGTTTTTTAGGGAGCCTAAACAGTTAAAGATATTTAGGGAAAAAGTTGTACCATATTTAAAATCATTTAGGCATATTAAAATATGGTGTGCTGGGTGTAGTAGTGGTGAATCACCATACTCTTTAGCAATGTTATTAGAAGAAGAGGGTATTTTATCCAAATCTCAACTTTATGCAACAGATTTTAATAATCGTGTTTTAGCACATGCCAAAGAGGGATTATTTGAAATAGGTGATTTTGAATTAAGTAGCCAAAACTACAAAAAAAGTGGTGGAACAAAAGAGTTTGCTCAATATTTTATAAAACAAGGGAAGTATTATAAAGCAAAAAACTATCTAAAAGAAAATATTTTGTTTTTTAATCATAATCTGGCAACAGATGGAGTGATGAACCAATTTCAGTTAATCGTATGTAAGAATGTACTAATTTATTTTGATAGTAAATTAAAGAGCAGAGTTATTAATCTATTTGATGATTCTTTGGAGTGTAATGGATTTTTAATTTTAGGTAATAGTGAATATTTACCTAAGGAGTTTAGTAATAGGTTTATATCCTATATCCCAAAAAGTAAGGTGTTTCACAAAAAATGCAAATAAATATTTTAATAGTTGATGATGTAAAAGCAAATCTAGTTTCCCTAGAAGCTTTACTTGAATCTATAGATGAAAGTTATAATATAATACAAGCTTCTAGTGGTGCCCAAGCGTTAGAGTTAACACTTGACAATAAAATAGATTTAATAATTTTAGATATTCAAATGCCTGAAATGGATGGATTTGAGGTTGCACAATTATTGAAATTAAATAAAAAAACAGCAGATATACCTGTGATATTTTTAACAGCTGCATTTAAATCTGATGAGTGGATACACAAAGGGTTTGAACTAGGTGCAGTAGATTATCTTACAAAACCAATAGATGAAAATCAATTTATAAATAGAATATCACTTTATACAAAACTTATAAAATCAATTGATGATAATAGACACAAAGATGATATATTGCATGAGCAGTCAAAGATGGCTTCAATGGGGGAGATGATTGGAAACATTGCTCATCAATGGAGACAACCACTTAGTGTAATAAGCACAGCTGCTACAGGGATACAACTTCAAAAAGAGTATGGTAATTTAACTGATGATGCTCTTGATGAGATGTTAACTAAAATAAATGAATCATCACAATATTTATCAGCAACAATAGATGATTTTAGAGACTTAGTAAAAGGTGATACTAAAAAAATAGAATTTAATATATCTCAATTTATAGATAAAGCTTTTAAAATTGAGGAGTCAATGTTAAAAAATAATTCTATACAACTTATAAGAGATATTGACGATACTATAGTTATAAAAAACTATGCTAATCTTTTTATTCAAATTATTGTAAATATTATAAATAATTCAAAAGATGCTTTAAAAAATATAGATGATAAAAATAGATATATATTTATAGAAGTTAAAAAAGATGGAAACAATGCTGTTATAAAAATAAAAGATAACGCAGGTGGAATAGATGAAAATATCTTACCAAAAATATTTGAAGCATATTTTACAACAAAGCATAAGTCTCAAGGGACAGGGTTAGGACTATATATGACATATAATATGTTAAATAATATGAATGGAACAATTAGTGCAAAAAATTGTATTTTTAACTATGAAAATATTGAATATAAAGGTGTTGAATTTACTATCAATTTTAATTAAATTTTAATTAACAGAACTTATTGTATAATATATATAGTATACAATAAGGAAGTAAATAAATGAGTTTTATAGAAACAAGAGGAAATGATGGAATAAAGCCTTTAGAGGTTGAGTTTTCATATGCTATTTTAAATCCAAGTTCATCTTTTGGTGGTCTTTATGTGCCGAAAACTATCCCAACTATTGCAGATGATTTTTTGACAAAACATATAAATACAACATACAAAGAGTTGGCTTTTGATATTTTAAAATCTTTTAAAATTGATATTGATGAAGACACTATCAATGAGGCATTAAGTTTATATGATAATTTTGATACTACTTCTAATGGTGATAAAAATCCCTCTCCTGTTGTAAAAATAAAAGATGACCTATTTGTAAATGAACAATATCATGGTCCAACTCGTGCATTTAAAGATATGGCACTTCAACCTTTCGGAAGTATACTAAGTTCAGTTGCAAAAAAAAGAGGTGAGAAGTATCTAATTTTAGCAGCAACATCTGGAGATACAGGTCCTGCTGCACTAAACACTTTTAAAAATAAAGATGGTATAAAAGTTGTTTGTCTTTATCCTCATGGTGGAACTAGCGATGTTCAAAGACTTCAAATGGTAACTGAAGATGGAAAGAATTTAAAAGTTATAGGTATAAATGGAAACTTTGATGATGCACAAACAGCATTGAAAAATCTACTGGCATCTTCTAGTTTTAAAGATGAATTAGAAAAAGATGGCTTAAAACTAAGCGCTGCAAATAGTGTAAACTTTGGTAGAATTATATTTCAAATAGTATATCACTTTCAAAGTTATCTAGAGCTATTAAGACAAGGTGAAATTAAACTTGGAGAGAAAATATATATAGATGTTCCAAGTGGAAATTTTGGTAATGTTCTTGGTGCTTATTATGCACAAAAAATGGGACTACCAATCAAAAAACTTTTAGTATCCTCAAATAAAAACAATATCTTAACACAGTGGCTTACTACAGGAGTTTATGATATAAGAGGCAAAGAGTTATATCTTACATCTAGTCCTGCTATGGATATCTTAAAATCATCAAATATTGAAAGAGTTATATTTGATCTATTTGGAGCAAAAAGAACAAAAGAGCTTATGGAATCACTAAATGATAATAGTTATTTTGAGCATACTAGAGAAGAGTTAGAGAAACTTCGAGAATTATTCAGTGCAACATATAGTGATGATGATTATGGACAGCAAATTATAAAATCTTTTATGGATGATGGATACCTAATGGATCCCCATACAGCAACTTGTATAAAAGCTTATGAAGAGTTAAGAGAAGATAAAAATATTAAAACTGTTATCTATTCAACTGCAGAGTGGACTAAATTTTCACCAACAGTATTAAATGCTTTAAATGAAAATAAGATTAAATACTCTGATCAAGATGCTTTAAAAGAGATATCTAAGAAGTTAAATTTAAGAATACCAGAACAAATAGAGGAGCTATTTAATGCTGAAATTTTACATAATTCAATAATAGATATTGAGGATTTAGAGAAAGACATAGTCTCTTTTTTGAAAGTTTAAAATGATTATAAGTGAAGATTGTAAAGATATAAAACTACTATATGTTGAAGATGATCCTGTTTCTAGAGAGATTACATTACGGATATTGAATAAATATTTTAAAGATATAACAGTCGCAGTTGATGGACTTGATGGTTTAGAAAAAGTTAGAAATAATGAATATGATTTAATTATTACAGACTTAAATATGCCAAATCTATCTGGTGTTGAGATGTTAACAGCTGTTAAAAAGATAAATAAAGATATTTACACGATAATAATATCTGCAAATTCTGATAATAAAAGTTTTATGGACACTATCAAGCTTGGTGTAAAAGGTTATATTCTTAAACCTGTAAATTTAAAACAGTTTAATGATACACTAAAAGTAGCAGTCGAAAATATAAATGCAAATAAGCAAATTAATATATTACAACAATATAAAGATATAGTAGATCGAACATCAATTGTTTCTAAATCAGATAAAAGTGGAAAAATAACATTTGTAAATGACAGATTTTGTGATATATCAGGATATACAAGAGATGAACTAATAGGAAAACAGCATAATATTGTAAGAGACCCAGATATACCAGCTTCTGTATTTAAAGATATGTGGAAAGTAATAAAATCAAAAAAAGTATGGACAGGACAAATTAAAAATAGAAAAAAAGATGGGTCTAGTTATTATGTAGATACTACAATTTGTCCAATTTTAGATGAATCTGGAAATCTTGTAGAGTATATTGGATTAAGAAATGATATTACAGAGATTATAAATCCAAAAAGACAGCTATTAGATGCCATTAAAGTTGTATCTAACCCACTGTTAGTTATGTTAAAAATTGAGAATTTTTCTAATTTAGAACATCTATATGACGAAAAAATTATTAATGATATGCTAATTCACTTTGAAAATAAAGTTACTGATTTTTTACCTGATGGTTGTGTTTTTGATAAGATATTTAATCTAGGTGATGGAGAGTTTGCTCTTTTAAAAGATATGAAGGATTTAGAATCTAGTGCAACACAAAAAGAGTTGCAATTAAAGAAATTACAACAAAATATAAAGAATGGTATTATTAAATTTGATAAATATGAATTTGATTTATCTGTTGTTATAAGTTTTTCAATTGTTAAAGATGAGATATATGAGAATGTAAAATATGGATTAAATCAAGCAGTTAAAAAGAAGCAGAATATAATTTTTTCAAATGATTTAATAAGTAATGCTAAAGAGAAAGCAATTAAAAATACTAAAACTATAGAGATTATAAAAAAAGCAATTGATACAAAAAAAATAATTTCATATTTTCAACCTATTATAAATAATGATACTATGGAAATAGAGAAGTATGAATCACTTGTAAGACTTGAGAATGAGGAGGGACGAATTTTAACTCCTTGGTTTTTTCTAGATGTTGCTAAAGATGGAGGTTATTATAATAAAATAACAAATATTGTAATAGATAACTACTTTGAAGCATTAGATAAAACTAATAAAGAGGTCTCTTTAAATCTTTCTGCAATTGATATTGAAGATTTTGAAATACGAAATAGGCTTATTAATTTAGTAATGATGAATATGCATAATGCTAAGAGAATGGTTTTTGAACTACTTGAGGATGAAGAGGTTAAAGATTTTGAAGTAGTAAAAGATTTTATTGCATTAGTAAAAACTTTTGGTGTTAAGATCGCTATTGATGATTTTGGTGCTGGTGTATCTAATTTTGAGAGGCTTCTAGATTATCAGCCAGATATTTTAAAAATAGATGCTTGTTTGATAAAAAATATAGATAAAGATAAATATAGTAGAGATGTTGTAGAGACAATACAGTTGTTCGCTTGGAAACAAAAGATAAAAACTGTTGCAGAGTTTGTTGAAACACCTGAAATTCTACAAATTGTACAAGATATTGGTATTAACTATACACAAGGTTACCTATTAGGTAAACCTGAGCCTTTAGAGGTTCATGAAAAGATAATTAACTCTTTTAATAATTACAAGAGTTAGTTTATATAACGATAACTTTTGAAACTAGAAAAAGTCTATAGTACTCTCTCGATTTAGTTCAAATTTTAAAACTCGATTTCTTCCGCCATCTTTTGCATCACTTAATGCAATCTCAGCATTTTTAACAACTTCATTTATATCAGATGAATCTTCTGGAAACATTGCCATCCCTATACATACTGTCTTTTTAAATTGATCATTGTTTTTTGTTAATAAATATGTTTCGGCTAATTTATCTTTGATCTTCTTAGCTATCTCCATAGTTCTTATCTCATTGTCTACATTTACAAGTAAAACTAAAAACTCGCCACCACCAAATCTAACAGCAATATCTGAACTTCTAATTATATCAGTAATTGTGTCTGCATAAAGTTTTAAAAATCTATCTCCAAATTCATTTCCATGCTCATCATTAACAGCTCTAAATCTATCAATATTTATAAGTAATACACCCATTTTCATTTTTTCTCTTAAAGCAAGTGGTACAAGTGCTTTCATCTCTTCTTGAAATGAGAATCTATTTTTTAATTGTGTAAGATAGTCTGTATGAGATGACATCTGAAGATTTACTAAAACAAATTGGATATACAAAAGGTGTACTAACTCTTTAAAATAACTATTTAGACTTAGTTTTTGGAATTCAGTTAAGTTTCTACCATCTAATATAATATTTATATCAGTATCTGCAGATACAATATTTTGTACTTTATATGTAAAGTTTGATTCATTTCCATGTTTATATAGTGTTGTTTCAATATTATCTTTTAATTGAGTGATTAAAAAATCGTTTATATTAAACTCACTTTTTAACTCTAAGGCAATATTTTCATATATGGAGCTTTCACACAAATCATCTTCAATATTATGTTTAAAATCATTTATTCTAGAAAGTGTAGATATTATCTCTCTCACCTCTTCTATATGGACATCGCTTACAAGTGATTCTAGTTTGTCAAATAGATTCTTATTATTTACTGTCATATATTGAAACCTTTCTTATTGGTCTATAGGTAATTAAGCCAATTTTTTAATGAATTATTTTCATTTTTTAATGTTGTTTTATCCCCATGTCCCGGATAGATAACAAAATCTCTTTCCATTGCTAAAACTTTATTTATACTTTTTATCATATCTTTTGGTTCTGAATATGGAAAATCAACTCTTCCTATGGAACCCGCAAATATAAAATCCCCGCTAAATAAATTATCACCAATCTCTATTGCACTACACCCTGGAGTATGCCCAGCAAAATGATGAAATTTGAATTCAATACCATCAATATTAAAAGATTGGTCTTCATCTACTTTTATATCTGCAACACTGACAGGGGTACCTTGTGAGAAAGGATCATTTTCAAGCATAAAACAATCATCTTTTGGACAATAAATTGGTATATTTAGTTTCTCTTTTAACTCTTTATTACTCCACACATGGTCAAAGTGCCCATGTGTGTTTAAAATAGCTATAGGATTTGTTGTATTTTGAATAACCCAAGATGTAGCATCAACACCAGGATCGATTATTAAGTCTCTACCATCTACTGTTGCAATGTAGCAATTAGTTTGGTATGGCCCCATTGGTTGATGCTTAATCTCTACTTGCATTATTTAAACCAACCCTTTACTGTGTCAAACATAGTATTAAATATATCTTCATGAGGTTTTGACTCAATTCCAAAACTTTCTTGTAATTTTTCTAGTAACTCTTTTTGTTCACTATTTAAAGATTCTGGATATTGAATATTTATTTGTGCTATAAAATCACCTTTTCCATATCCATTTACACTTTTAACACCTTCCCCTCTAAAAGTAAATTGTTGTTTATCTTTTGCACCTGCTGGGATTTTCAACTCTAATTCACCTGTTAAACTAGGTAGTTTAATTGTATCACCAAGTGCAATTTGTGTAAAGAATAATGGAACTTCTAAATAGATATTATCATCATGTCTTACAAAGTTTTTATCTTCAGCTACATTTATAAGGATATATAAATCACCTCTAGACCCATTTGGTGCTATATTTCCTTTGTTGCTTACTCTTATTCTATTTCCTGTGTTTACACCTTCTGGAATATCTACTTTAAAACTCTCTTTAACCTCTTTGTAGCCTGTACCCTTACAATCTGGGCAATTTGTACTTGCAGACTTACCACTTCCACTACAGTGTGGACAAGTTTGAGCAAATGTCATAAAACCTTGTCTCATATGTACTTGACCTTGACCATCACATGTAGAACAAGTAGACAGTTTCCCACCTTTTGCCCCAGTACCTTTACATGGTTTACAAGCAGTTTTATAACTGTATTTTATCTCTTTATTACATCCAAATATAGCTTCATTAAATTCTAAATTTACTTGAATCTCTGTATCTAAATCGTAATTATATGTTTTTCTCTCTCTTTGTTGTCTTCTTCCACTGTTGAACATCTCTTCAAACATAGAACCTAAATCATCAAATCCACCGCCTCTTGAGAAGCCGCCACCTTGACCATGACCATCTAAACCTTGTTTACCGTATCTATCGTAGATACCTCTTTTTTCTTCATCACTTAATACTTGATATGCTTCATTTACTACTTTAAAATTCTCTTCAGCCTCTTTATCGTCAGGATTTTTATCTGGATGATATTTCATGGCCATTTTTCTATATGCTTTTTTTAAAGTACTTTTATCTGCACTTTTTTCAACTTGTAAAACTTCATAATAACAAAGATCTGTCAATTTACTACCCTTTTGTTTAAATCTATTTATTTTCATAGATTTTATCTAATATTTGCTATAATAATTCTTATGAATAAAGGTTTAGAAAAATTTTATGATTTAGTAGAATCATTTGAGATGTTACCAACTATTGGTAGAAAGTCAGCATTAAGGTTAGCATATTATATTGTTACTGAGAATAGTTATACAGGTATGAAGCTTTCTCATAGTATAGAAACTGCAATTAGAGATGTAAGAAAATGTATGATTTGTCACTCAATGAGTGAGAATGAGATGTGTGAAATATGTTTAGATGAGGATAGAGATAGTTCAACACTTTGTATTGTTCAAAGTGCAAAAGATATTTTTATTTTAGAAGAATCAAAACAGTTTATTGGAAAATATTTTGTTATAGAATCTTTAGAAGATGATATTTTAAAAGATCTATTAAAATTAGTAAAAACTAATAGTGTAAAAAATATTTTGTTTGCAATAACGCCAAGCTTGGCAAATGATGCTTTTATATTATATATTGAAGATAGATTAAAATCACTAGATATTGTTTTTACAAAAATAGCACAAGGAGTACCAACAGGTGTAAGTTTGGAAAATGTGGATATTTTATCACTTTCTAAAGCAATAAAGGGACAAGTTCAAATTTAATATAAAATTAAAATTAAACTTTAAGAAAAAATCAGTATAATAGTCAAAAGTTAAATAACTTAAAACTAATCAAAAGATAATCAATCAAAAAGGTAACTCATATCAATGGAAGAAACTAACAATCCAGAAATAACTCCCGAAGAAGTAAAAGAAACTTCTAAAACAAAAGCTGAACCAAAAAAAAGAACTACAAAAAAACCACAAAATTCAAACAACCCAAACAATAACTCAAATAACAACCCAAACCAAAAAAAATCTAGAACACATGTACCTGTTAAAGGTTTTACTATTGATCAATTAAGACAAAAAAATACTTTAGAATTAATTGATGCTGGTAAAGAGGTAAATATTGAAAATCCACAAGAGTTACAAAGACAAGACTTAATCTTTGCTATTTTAGAAGCACAAACTACTCAAGGTGGGTATATCCTTTTTACAGGTATTTTAGATATAAAAGATGCCGGTTTTGGATTTTTAAGACCTATTGATGGTAAATTTAGTGATACATATAGTGATAGTTATGTTAGTCAAACACAAATAAAAAGATTTGCGTTAAGAAGTGGTGATATTGTTTCTGGACAAGTTAGACCACCTGCAAAAGAGAGTGAAAAGTATTATGCTTTATTAAAAATTGAGGCTATAAACTATCTACCTGTAAATGAGTCTAAAAATAGACCACTTTTTGATAACCTTACACCTTTATATTCTACTGAAAAGTTTCAGTTTGAATATGACCCATCAAAATTAACAGGTAGAATAATAGATATGTTTGCTCCAATGGGTAAAGGGCAAAGGGGTCTTATAGTTGCTCAACCAAAATCTGGTAAAACAGAGTTATTAAAAGAGATAGCACACGGTATAAGTAGAAACCATCCCGATTCTACACTTATGGTACTTTTAATTGATGAGAGACCAGAAGAGGTTACAGATATGCAAAGAAGTGTAAAAGGTGAAGTTTATAGTTCAACTTTTGATCTACCTGCACAAAACCATATTAAAGTAGCTGAGATGGTTATAAATAAAGCTAAAAGAGAAGTAGAGATGGGTAAAGATGTTGTTATCTTACTTGATTCTATAACTAGACTTGCTCGTGCTTATAATACAGTTACACCATCATCAGGAAAAGTATTATCTGGTGGGGTTGATGCAAATGCATTGCATAAACCAAAAAGATTTTTTGGAGCTGCTAGAAATATAGAGGAGGGTGGTAGTTTAACTATTATTGCTACAACTCTAATAGAAACTGGTTCAAAAATGGATGAAGTTATTTTTGAAGAGTTTAAAGGTACAGGAAACTCTGAAGTTGTTCTTAGTAGAAAAGCAGCAGAGAGAAGAGTATATCCAGCTGTAAATATTGTAAAATCTGGTACAAGAAAAGAAGAGTTGCTACTTCACCCAGAAGAGTTAAAAAAGATTTGGATACTAAGAAATGCAATGGCTGAAATGGACGAAGTTGAGTCATTGAAGTTTTTATATAAAAAAATGAAAGAGACAAAAACTAATGCTGAGTTTTTAATCTCCATGAACGCTTAAAAGTTTGGAAATAAAATATGAAATTTAATAAATTATCTCATGAAGAGAAAATAGAGATACAAAAAAATGTTAATGAGTGTATGGATGCTGTTGGTGGAAGAAACTATTTTTTTACTATGATTGAAAATATAAAAGAATCAAAACAACACCCACTATTAAATAAAACAGGTAAATACCATTTTGAAAATGGGACAATTACTTGGGGTAAAGAGATATATAAAGATAAAATTGATGCTTTAAAAAGTAGATTGATAGCTAGTGAAGATGACAATATATTAAATACTGATAATTTAAAATTAAAAAAAGCTATTGTAAATACAGTGAAAACTCTAGGTAAATTAGAATTTATTGTTCATGTTAAAGGTGAAGAGGTTTTTAAATTTAAACCATTTATTACAATTAGCGATACTAATGTAGAGTTAAATCATTTTTTCCAAATTATATTTTTTGATAGTTTAAATAATACAAAAAGAATATTAGATTATAAATAATATACTATGAGGCTAATACTAAAATATTAGACTCATTGGTATTTGTATCTGCTATCAAAATATTAGAAGGGTTAGTTAAAAGATAAACTAATAAAAATATAGATAATCCAATCCATAAAATAGCAAATAATTTTTGTAATAGTGTTAGTTTTAAACTCTCGTTATCCCCATCTTTATATCCCGTTATCATAGACTCTACTGCTTTTGAATTATGTAAAAATCTATCTATTACAACACCTGCAATATGTATAAAAATTATAGCCATAAAACTATTTGCTAATAACTCATGAATATCTTCAAATAGATCCATATCTTTTAGTATTGATATATTTAAAAAAGATAAAATACCCATCCCCTCTTGTGTACCATAAACAACAATTCCACTTAAAATTGATAACAAAGCAAATAAAAACATTGCAACAATTGCCCAACTTGATGCTGGATTGTGTCCTAAATATTGTTTTTTATCTCCAAAGATATTAAACATATAAGATTTTAAATCATTTAGATTAAAATTAAAATCTTTAAACTTAGAGTATCTAACATCTAAAAACCCCCAAGCTATTCTAAATATAATAAGCGATCCAATAGCAAATCCAACTATTGCATGATATTTTAGTAGACTATCAAAATCAGATGTTATAAATACAATTAATACTAAAAAGATAAGTAAATTATGAAATATCCTTGTTGGTAAACTCCATATTAATATGATATTCATTCTATTTTTCATAAATAATATTCCTTATGTATTTAAAATTAATATATCTTTTTTCTGATATTCATAATTCTATTGTAAACATCATTAAAGTTTCTTCTGAGTTATTTTAAATATAAAGTTAAGCTAAATAAAATTATATCTATACTAAAATCCATTATTATAAGCAATAATTATAAAAGTCTTGGAATAGTATTAACTATTTGATTAAGGGAAATAAAAACAAATGAAGATAATATTAACTTTTACACTATTTATATCATTGTTAAATGCAGAAGAAATTTTTAAGCCTTTACCTACAAATTTAACTTATGATAAGAGTATTGTAAATTTAGGGAAAGAGTTATTTTCTGATCCTTTATTGTCAAAAAACAAAGATGTATCATGTTTAAGTTGTCATGGGATATATGGTGCAGATAATAAAATTATAAGTTTTGGAACTAAAAAAAGAAAAGGATTTATGAATGCACCTAGTGTTTTTAATATACAGTATCATACTTCTTATTTTTGGAATGGTCGTTCAAGGAATTTACAAAATCAAATGACAGATGGTCCTCTTTTTAATAAACATGAGATGGCTAATGATGAAAAAACTATAATTAAAAGATTAAACTCCTCAAGTAAATATCAAAAATTATTTAAAAAAGCTTACAATCATAAACCAACTTTTAAAAAAATGCTTGATGCAATAGTAGAGTTTGAAAAAACACTTATTAGCATTGATTCAAAATTTGATAAGTATCTAAGAGATGAAATAAAACTCTCAAAAGATGAGCAAAAAGGTCTTGAGTTATTTAAATCTTATGGTTGTATCTCTTGCCATAATGGGATAAATATTGGTGCAAACTCATACCAAAAGTTTGGTACAGTTATTCCCTATAATATAAATAGTAAAAAATGGCAAGATAGATACGATGTAACTAATAATAAAGAAAATATTGATGTCTTTAAAGTTCCAAGTCTTAGGAATGTAGCAAAAACTGCTCCATACTTTCATGATGGAAGTGTAAAAACTTTAAAAGAAGCAATTTATAAAATGGCATATCACAATGTAGGAACAATATTAAATGATGATGAGATAAAGTATATAGAATCATTTTTGATTACACTTACCGGTAAAATACCTGAAACGTTTGTGGTAAAAAAATGAAAAAATTAAAAAAATTAAATTTAAAATTATTAATTATATTATTTCCTATAATTATAGTACTACTTCTAGCTATAGATTTTAAAAAAAACTCTGACCAATTAAATACTAATTATACAAATTTACTTAGTGAAATTTATCAATTTAATATTCATTTTAATGAGCATATAAATATTGTTAAAGAATCTATTATTAATTTAGAATTTAATAATGATATTTTTACTAACCATCATAAAGAAAGTAGTGATATGCATGAAAATTTACTATTTAATGATAAGGAACTTAAAAAACAATACCTTACACTTTTTAAAAGTTTTGATATATACAATAGTGAGTTAGAAAAAATTGCTGAAGATACTTTTGATTTTATAAGAATAAATTCGCAAATCAAAAATTCTTTAACTATTTTAAATATGAATATAGAGAAAAATTTATATATATATCCCAAAGACTACTTAAAAAATTTAATAAAAGTTACAAGAGAATTTGTAAAAATAAAAAACAATCTTAATAGTACTAATGAAATGCCAGAAGTTCTTTTAAACTATTTTAAACAATATGATAAAGATTCAAATATAAACAAATTTAATTATATACATATTAAACTTTTAAATGAAAGGCTGATTAAATTTAGAACCTTATTTAAAGAGATAGAAGATAGTCATATTCTAACTACAATAAATAATATGAAAAGTGATTTAAAAAATGACTCTTCAAAACTAAAAGATAATTTGGTAATTGAATTATATATTATTATTATTATTGCAATATTTTCATTAATTATAATAGTTGTTTTAGTAAATAATATACAACAAATAAATAAAAATCTTGAAAGAACTATTAATATTAGAACAAAACAACTATCAAAAGAGAAAAATAAAGCAGAACATGCGGCAAAATCAAAATCAGAATTTTTAG
This sequence comes from uncultured Arcobacteraceae bacterium, assembly GCA_965603755.1. Taxonomy (GTDB): domain Bacteria; phylum Campylobacterota; class Campylobacteria; order Campylobacterales; family Arcobacteraceae; genus JAIOSF01. The sequence goes on along the minus strand of CBFDEF010000004.1, from coordinate 9,620 downwards.
CAAATATGTCTCATGAGATAAGAACACCACTAAATGCAATTTTAGGTTTTATAGATATCTTAAAAATAGAAAGTAAAGGTAGAAAATCATTTGAGTATGTAAATATTATAGATGATGCCAGTAAGTCTTTACTTCAAATTATAGAAGATATATTAGATTTTTCAAAAATTGAGAGTGGAAAACTAGAGATAGATAAAATTGACTTTAATTCAAAAGCAGAATTTGAAGTGATAACTCACTTATTTGATGCTAAAAGTTTAGAAAAAAATATCTCATTAGAAATTAATATAGATACAAATATTCCCCAAGTTCTAAATACAGATCCACTTAGAATAAAGCAGGTTATATCAAATCTCCTAAGTAATGCAATTAAATTTTCAAGCGAAGGGAAGAAAGTTATTGTTGATATTAGTTACAATGATTATGAATTAAATGTATCAGTAAAAGATCAAGGTATTGGTATAGTAAAAGATAAACTTGATCATATATTTGAGGCATTTTCTCAAGAGGATAGTTCTACTACAAGAAAATTTGGTGGAACAGGATTGGGCTTAAGTATAAGTAGTGAACTAGTAAAACTACTAGGTGGTAATTTAAAAGTAAAAAGTGAGTCAGGTAAGGGTAGTGAATTTTATTTTACTATCCCTGCAGATATTGGAAAAGAGATTGTAAAAAGTCAAAAAATAGATAAAAATACTGATTTTTCAAGTATTAAAATCCTTTTAGTTGAAGATAACAAAGCAAACCAAATGTTTATGAAGATACTTCTTAAACAGATGAATATTCTATTTGATATAGCATCAGATGGGACAGAAGCTATAGAAATTTTCCAAATAAATAAATATGATATAGTCCTTATGGATGAAAATATGCCAAATATGAATGGTATAGAAGCTACAAAAAATATTTTAGAATATGAAAAGCAAAATAATCTTATACACACACCTATTATTGCGTTAACAGCAAATGCTCTAAAAGGTGATAGAGAAAGATTTTTAAATGAGGGTATGGATGAGTATCTAACTAAGCCTCTTGATAAAAATAAACTAAGCAAAATTTTAGTTAAATTTAGTGAAAATCATATTTAGTTAAAATAAATTACAATAGTAAAAATATAACATCAATTACCTAATTAAAATATAAGGATATAAAATGAAAACAATACTTCTAGTAGATGATAGTAAAACAGTAATAGCAAAATTAGAACATGGCATAAAAAGTAAAATGAAAGATGTTAAGATATTAATAGCTTACTCATATAAAGAAGCTGTAAAACATATATTAAAAAGTGGAAAGATACACCTTGCAATTCTTGATCTTAATCTTCCAGATGCAGAACAAGGTGATATAGTTGATTTTGCTATAGGTAAAGATATACCAAGTATTGTTTTAACAGGTCTTGTAAATGATGATTTAAAAAAGTTTATATTAGAAAAAGATGTACTTGACTTCTATAATAAACAAGACATTAAAAATATAGATCAGCTTATTTCAAAACTTGATAGATCATTAAAAAACTATGATGCAAATGTACTATTAGTTGATGACTCTGCAACTCAAATGTCAGTAGCACTAGGAATCTTAAAAAATATGCATATAAATACAGTAACTGCAAGTGATGGTCAAAAAGCTTTAGAGATTATTGAAAATAGTGATACCAAATTTGATCTTGTTCTTACAGATTATAACATGCCAAATATGGATGGAATGGAACTTACTATTAAATTAAGAGAAAAATATAATAAAGACCAAATGGGTATTATAGTTCTTAGTGCAAATGAACAGCCTGATATTTCAACAGAATTTTTAAAAATGGGTGCTAATGATTTTATCAATAAACCATATACAAAAACTGAGTTTATTACAAGGGTAAATACAAACTTAGAACTTCTTGACTTATTCCAACAAACAAAAGATTTGGCAAATAAAGACTTTTTAACAGGATCATATAATAGAAGATTCTTCTTTGAAAGTGGAGAGGCTATATTTGATAAAGCTAAGCGTTCAGATAAAGTTCTTACAGTTGCTATGTTTGATATAGATAAATTTAAAAATATTAATGATACTTATGGACATGATGTAGGTGATGTAGCTATTAAAGAGATAGCACGACTTTTAGATGAAAATCTAAGAACTTCTGATTTGATTGCTAGATTTGGTGGGGAAGAGTTTTGTGTGCTTTTAGAAAATATAGAACTTGAAGATGTGGAAACTCTTTTTGAAAAAATAAGATTTGCATTTGAGATGAATGTATTAAAAGTTGGTGATATAGAACTTTCATATACAGTCTCAATTGGGGTATGCTATGGTATGGAAGCAACACTTGAAGATATGATAAAAAAATCTGATGATGGATTATATTACTGTAAAGAGAATGGTAGAAATCAGGTACATATTAATAAGTCTTTGAGTTTATAAAAAGAATATATAGTAAACAATAAAAATTGTTTAACAGCTCAAGAGGATAGATATGTCAGATACAATTGATTTTGGAATATATAATAATTTAGAATGGGATAAGCTCTCTACAGAATATCTACATGGTTTAGCAGATATGGGAAATATTCAAGCTCAAGATAAATTAAAAAGTATATACGACTCACCAATACAAACTCAAAGAGTTGGGTTTGGAAAGTTTGCTGGATATAATTGGGTCGAATTAGAAGTAGATTACTTATATTGGATAATAGAAAATATTGATACAAATGGTATTAAATGTATCCTTGCAAATAGAGCTTTGAAATATATCGAAGAACATTCTAATACAGAGGAATTTACCGATGTGATATATGTAGATTAAATTCTATATTATACTTAAAAAATAAAAAACATTGCATTATGTCATTGTTTTAAACTATTATCATTTTTTTGTCTATAATATTTTTATTATATAGATGGAGTAGATGATGCAACTAATTATAGGAAGTCAAGTAACACTAATAGATGGAGGAATAGAAAAGTTATTTCCTTATGGAAAAGTACTTGAACTACTCACAAAATTTAAAAATATTTGTAAAGATATACAGTGGAATGTAAATGTTCCCCAAAGAGACGACTGTAAAATCATAGACAATCAAGAATCTATTAGAATAAAAGATTTCCAACCAAGAGGATTTCAACAAGATTGTGTTGATATGTTTACTCGAACTACTCTTACTGGTTATATTTATGCTCCAACGGGTGCTGGAAAAACAAACATAGCTGCATATTTAATCGCAAAAAGAAATATCAGAACTCTTTTTATAGTTCCTAAGTCTGATTTGGTAAAACAAACTAAAAAAAGGTTTCAAGCTATATTGGATATCGATTCTAGCTTGATAGGGGAGATTAGCTCTTCAAAAAAAGAGTTTGGGGCTCCTATACTTATCACTACTTGGCAGTCTTTAAATACAGATACAACTTTACAAACAGTAATAAAAGATAAGTACTCACAGATTATATGTGATGAGATGCATAAATGCAGTGCAGATGTATACTATAATGTAGTTTCTAAAATACCTGCTATGTACAAACACGGGCTTACTGCTACTCCCTACAGAAATAATACTCAAAATGAACAAAGACTTTTCGACCTAGTTGGAAATGAACTCACCCGTGTATTTATATCAGACCTATATAGAGATAAGTTTTTAGTTCGTCCAAATATACAATTTAAAAATACAAATTACAAAATAGATATAGAACAACCTTATTTGCAATCACTAGATTTTAATATAAAACTAGGGATGCTCAAAAAAAATATTGATAAATCAAAAAAAAGAAAAGAGATGATTTTAAATGATATTAAAAACTCCCTTACTCAAGAAAGAAAAGATTTTGGAGATAATAGGTCAGTAATCTTAGTAAATACTTTAGAGTTAGGACAAACTATAAAAAAGGAGTTGTCAAGCACTTACAATGTTTCATACATTGATGCAGATACTAAAGCAAAAGAAAGAAATGAAGTATTTGATAGTTTAACAGAACATAAAATAACAGATTATGTTTTAATAGGTACTTCAAAACTTCTAGGTGAGGGGACTGATATACCATCTATTAGAAATGTTTTTTGTGCAAGTCCTGCATATCCACCTTTTGAAGATACAGCTCGTATGCAACAAATAATTGGTCGTGCTATTAGACCATTTAAGGATAAAGACCAAGCTAATATCATCATTTACAATGATGAAACATCAGGCTGGATTGAAAAAAAGAAACAACATGTTTTTAATATAGTGTGTGAGAATGTTAAACCTATTGTTAAATCTTCTTTAATGAAAAATTACAATTGAAGTTAATAGAATATTTGGATTAGCAGCTCAAGAGTTTGATTCTACATATGAGGCTTTTTAGAGATATATTTAAGTAATGTTACATATAGTTTTTCTATATCTATTGGTTTGTTTAAGTGTTCTTGCATACCAGCTAATTTTGTTTTTTCTATATCCTCTTTCATTGCACTTGCAGTTAGGGCTATGATTGGGATACTCTTATTTTCTTTTTTAATTAGTTTAGTTGCCTCATATCCATCCAATATAGGCATCTGTATATCCATAAGTATTAGTTCATATTTTCTTGGATTGTGAGCAAACATATCTACTGCTTCTTGACCATTACTAGCTATATCAATATTTATACCACTGTCTTTTAGTAGTCCTTTTATTATAACTTGGTTTACTCTATTATCTTCTACAAGCAGAATTTGTGAACCATATAATGTTTGTATGTTTTGTTTCTCTTGTTTAATAGGTTTTATCTTAGCTTTAGCTTTATGAAGAGTTAACTTAAAACTAAATATTGAACCTTTATTCTCTTGACTAGTACACCATATATCTCCATCCATTAATTCAATTAATTGTTTTGAAATAGAAAGCCCAAGTCCTGTACCACCATATTTTCTAGTTGTACTACAATCTGCTTGTGAAAAAGCTTGAAATAGGTTTTTTTGTTGCAATTCATTCATACCTATTCCACTATCACAAATCTTAAATATAAAATCATCATCACTATTTTCTATTATTATCTTAACATATCCTCTACTTGTAAATTTTATTGCATTATTGATAAGATTTATTAAGACTTGTGATACTCTTAAGCTATCTCCATGTAGATTTAAAGGTAGATTATCTTTATACTCAATATCAAAATCAATACCTTTTTCTTTTGCTTTAAAATCGACAAGATTAGATACATTTTTTAGAACTTCATCAAGTCTAAAATCTGTTTTATCTATAGTTAGTTTTCCTGCTTCTATTTTTGAAAAGTCTAAAATATCGTTGATTATATTAAGTAGAGAATTTGCACTATTATTTATTGTTTTTAGATATTTTTCTTGTTTGCTATCAAGCTTTGATTCTAGGGCTAAATGAGTCATGCCTATTATACCACTCATTGGTGTTCTTATTTCATGGGACATGTTTGCTAGAAATTCTGATTTTGTTTTGGTTGCTAGTTCTGCTTTTTGTTTAGCAAGTTCCAATTGATGAGTTCTATTTTGAACTTTTTGTTCCAATGTTTCATTTATATCTATAAGCTCTTTCTCTTTTTCATGAACTTTATTTTCATAACTTTTAAAGCTTTTTCTTAGAAGTATAGAAATATAAAAAGAAGTAAGTAATGAAACAAAAATTAATATAACACTTAGCAAAACCAAATTTTCTGTTTTTATATTATAGTTATCATAAAGATTTTCTATCTCTTTTGTAATTTGATTATTCAATTTTGTTTCATAATATCCACTTCCCACAAACCAATCTGTATTAGGTACCTTACGGATATAACTATATTTTTTTTCTTCCATCTTTGTTACAGGATTTAACCAATTATATGAAATAAATCTACGGTCTGTTTCTTTTAATATATTAATCATTTTTTTAACACTTTTTATATTTGCACTACTGCCATACTCTAAAATGTTCTTTCCAATGAGCTCATTAGGTAATGTTTTATTTAAAAGAGCTGTTCCATCCATTGTAGCTACAAATACATATTCTCCACCAACTGCAGATATTTTATTAATTGAGCTAAGTACCTCTTTATGACTAATTTTATTTGTTGTATCCAGGTATTCACCTGAACCAAAGTACCAATTATATTCTCCAAATTCTTTTACGAAAGCAAGTTGCTTATATTGTTTAGTAGGATTACCATTTGGTTTAGTAAATGTATCCCATAAAAATCCACTACCTTCTTTTTTAGATAACTTTATCTCTTCTTTGATCACATAACGACCAGTAGCATCTTGAAAGTTAATAATAGAACTACCCTCTTTATGACGTAAGTACTCTGGTGCAAGATGAAATACACCATCAAAATCAAGTATCCAGATAAAACTCTCACCTTTATTCCATAGTAGTGGACGAAGAGTTGCTATAATTATAGATTTTATTTCAGCTGATGATTTTTTGTTTTTAAATTTATTATGAATTGATTTAGCAATCTTATAAGCAGATTCAACACGATCTTTAACTTTGTTTTCAAGTTTCTCAATAATAATAGAATTTTGATAATTGATAAGGTCTACTACACCATCAACTTTTGATTTAATAGATGTATTATATTTATCTATACGTTGCTGTTTAAGTGTCTCTACTGAAGTGTTAAAATTATCTTGATGTGTATTGTAAACAAATAGCATAACTATACTAATAATTGCAGGAATGAAAAGCACAGGACCTATAGTTATAATTCTTATTAAAAAGCTATAATGATATAATTTTACACTCATAGTATATTCCTTAGATTAATTTTTATAATTTAAATGGTAACTAGTATTATAACTTTAAACAATAGAGCAAATGTATCATTTAAAAACGAACTTTAAAATAAGGCGATTAAATTATTTAATGAGACTTGTTCGAGATAACATTATGATAGAATTTAAATCAAATATAAAAAGATTTCATAAAAAAACTTCAAAGGAAATAGTATTCATGAATCATATTAGTATTCGGACTTATTTAGTTGTTTTATTCTTTCTAGGTGTATTTCTACTTCAGAGTGCCTCTGCAAATGAGATGAAAAAGAGAGTTCTAGTGTTGCATGCTTATCATCAAGGATATCACTGGACAGATCGTATTATGGCTGGAATGAAGTCTGTTTTTGATGAAAGAGATGATATCGAACTATTTGTCAGCTATATGGACACTAAGCGACGTTATGATTCTGAATACTTCAAGCAGCTAAGAGATCTTTATGCAACAAAATATGAGTTTGTTAAATTTGATGCTATTGTTTCTTCCGATGATCATGCATTAGATTTTTTATTGAAATATCGCGATGAGCTTTTTCCAGATACACCAGTTATATTTTCAGGGATTAACATATTTTCTCAAGAACGCTTAAAAGGCAAAGAAAAGTTCACTGGTATTTATGAGTCTTATGATGTTCGTGGAACAATAGAGCTTATGTTACACCTTCATCCAGAAACAACGAATATTACAACAGTTTCTGATGACACACTATCTGGATATCATTTTAAAAAATTAGTAGTAGATGCCCAATCAAGCTTTAGTAGTAGTGTAAATTTTAACTATCTAGATAACTTATCTCCCAAAGATTTAAAGCAGTCATTAAATAAACTACCCCAAAATTCACTTGTAATCTGGGCAATATATTTAAGAACACCAAAAGGAACAACATTATCTAGTGAAGAGAGTGTTAAATTAGTTAGCCAAAGTAGCCGTTTCCCCACCTATTGTGTTTGGGATGTTGTTGGTCAAGGTGTATTAGGTGGTAAAATAACTAGTCCAAACTATCAAGGAGAAATAGCAGCCAAAACTGCATTGCAAATACTTCAAGGTAAAAATATTGAAGATATACCAGTAGTTGGCAGTCCTTTGGTTAATATTTTTGATTATAATGTTATGAAAAAATACAATTTAACTGCCGATGATATACCAGATCCTAAAATCTTTCTCAATAAGCCAAAAAAATTCTATGAAATATACGAAGATTATATTTTGACAGTTGTGGCAATAGCAATCCTAATGATAATTATAATTACATTTTTAGTTGCTCATAAGATAGCACAAGTAAATAACTCACTTGAAAAAAGAGTTAAAGAAGAAGTTGAAAAAAATAAACAGCATCAAAAAATGATGATTTTACAATCACGTCATGCTCAAATGGGAGAAATTTTAAGTATGATAGCACATCAATGGAGACATCCACTTAATAACCTATCTTTAATTATTCAAAATGCAGTTTTTAAGTACAGTGTCGATAAACTCGATGATAATGAAATATCAAAATTAGATCTTGAAAGCTCCACACAAATCAGACAAATGTCAAAAACTATAAAAGAGTTTAAAAATTTCTTTTCACCAGATAATAAGAGTGTCAAATATGATATAAATAAATCAATAGTCGATGCAGTTAGCATAGTAAAACCAATGCTTGAAGCAGAAAATATATTCCTAAATCTTAATACTAAAAATAATATATTTGTAAAAGGATTTCCAACTGAGTTAGGTCAAGCAATAGTAAATATTATAACAAACTCCAAAGATGCCCTAGTAGAAAAAAATATTGACAATAAATCAATAAAACTCTCATTGGAACTTATTGAAAATGATGTTAAAATTACTATTGAAGATAATGGTGGAGGAGTGCCTTCAAAAATACTGGAAAAAATATTTGACCCATACTTTTCAACTAAAATGGATAAGAATGGTACAGGTCTTGGCTTGTATATGACAAAAATTATCGTAGAAGACCATATGTATGGAAAACTAAATGTTACAAATAGTAATAACGGCTTTGTCGTTGAAATAGTTCTACAACAGGAGGCAATATGAGCGATTTTTCTTATCTTTCTAAACTCAAAATTCTATATATAGAAGATGATGAACAGACTAGGATTTACACACTAGAGATGTTTAAAAACTTTTTTTCTGACATCACTATTGGAGTTAATGGAGAAGATGGATTAGATAAGTTTAAGAAATCTTCGTATGATGCTATATTTACAGATATAAATATGCCAGTTATGGATGGACTGGAGATGATAAGTAATATTCGCGAGCTAAATAGCAGTGTGCCTATTTTTATCTTCTCTGCTCATGATGAAGTTGAGTATTTTATAAAAACTATATACTATGGAATAGATGGATACCTTTTAAAACCTTTTAGTATGAAAGAGCTTCAAACTATTATTAATAAACTTGCCAATAAAAAGCAAACAATCCCACAAAATAATGGTAGTATCAAAAAACTTATAGATGGATTTTATTGGGATAAAACGGATGAAATACTATATCAATATGAAAAAAAAATAAATCTCACAAAAAATGAGATAGAACTCTTTAATCTTTTAACATCCTCAGAGAGTAGAATATACTCTATTGAAGATATAGAAGTTGTAATTTATGATGATTTCAGTGATACATATAGAGTGAGAAATCTTTTATCAAGACTCAAAAAGAAACTACAATCTGATTTAATAGAATCAATCTACGGTCATGGATATAGATTGAGATAATGGATAATTTACTATAAGAAATTAATGGTATAATTCAATCCTAAAATTATATATTTGAAGGTGCTTTTTATGTCTATTTTTGCTGTACAATCAATGGTAGGTGGTTTTCTAGATGAGGATTTAAATCAATTTAATAAATATTTCGATGATTGGTGTGTTC
>CBFDEF010000003.1:0-59669 GCA_965603755.1 uncultured Arcobacteraceae bacterium | reverse complement strand
TTAGATGTGGCATCTCTGTATACATACGCCCTTCACAAAACTTTTCAAAACCTCTGTACTGAGTCACATGGATTCTAGCATCATCTACTTTTCCATTCTTATCTAAATCAATTGTTATTTTTGCATGACCCTCTATTCTAGTTACTGGGTCTATCGTGATAGTTCTTTTTTTTATTGTTTCATTTGTTTTCATCTATTTTCCAAACCTTGTATGTTGATGTATATTTATATCTTTACCTTCTATAAGTGCTTTTAGAACTTCATATATAGCATCAGCAGGTGTTGGGCATCCTGGTAAAAAATAGTCAACTTTAACTGCTTCATGAAGTGGTATAACTCTATCAAGTAGTTTTGGAACTATTTTTGATGGGTATTTTCCACTCTCATTTAAATCTGCTAAATCCAAATATCCTTTTTTTAGTACTGCTTCAGTTCCAAAGTGATTTTTCATAGCAGAGATATTTCCAGTAATTGCACAATCCCCAAGAGCTAAAATAAGCTTTGAATTTTCTCTTATTTTTTTGATTATTTTTAAATCATGATCAGTACTTAAAGCACCCTCTACTATAGTTAAATCTACATTTGCTGGAAACTCTTTTGTATCAACATAAGGGCTATAAACTACATCAACATATTGTGCAATCTCTACAAGTCTTTCATCCATATCAAGTATTGACATATGACAACCTGAACATCCATCAAGCCAAATTGTAGCTAATCTTATTTTTTGTTTTTCAATCACTTTAGAACTCCATAGACTATTTATATTTTATACAACATTATATAACTTTTAATCTTAACATAACAATGGGGCAAAAGTGTGTTATGATTTTCTTCTTTGAGCTAAACTAATAATTGTTAGAGTTTTAATTTAAAATTATATTTTTATGTTATTTAATAAAGTAAGTTATAAATTTATATTATAAGTTGTATAATATTATATGAAAATAGAGATAACAAAAATTAATACAATAAAAAATATATTTAAAAATAAACTGTATTTACTTATATTATTGGGTAGTATAGTGGTTGCCGTACTATTGCCAGTTACTGCACAAAAGATTGTAGTTCCTGCATTTTATAAGCAAATGATAACTAATACATTAGATGATGCAAAGAAGGTAGGAACACACATAGCACGACATCAAAATACAGATATAAGCTCTACTGTATTTTACACAGCTATTGATAAACTAAAAGATGACTTTTATATTGTAAAAATAAGACTATTTGATAAAAATGGAAAAATCATTTTTTCTACAAAAACAAGTGAAATAGGAAATATAAACGAAAAAGATTACTTCTTTAATATTGTGGCAAAAGGTAAAATGTTTTACAAGGTTGTTAAAAAAGGCTCAAATACTGCAGAGGGTGGTAAACTAATTAGAGATGTTGTGGAGATTTATGTGCCAATTATGAAAGATAGTATGTTTATGGGATCCTCAGAGATATACTATGATATAACAGATAAAAAAGAAAGCTTTGCTGAGATAATGGAAAAAGTTAATTCTATTTACTATCTATTTTCTATTTTCTTTATAGTACTATCTTTAATTGTAATATATGTTTTAAGTAAAAATAACTTAAAAGAACTCAATACAGAGGATGATTTAAAAGAGAAAGTTGATCAAAAAACAAAAGAACTAAAAGAAATCAATAAGCACTTAGAAAATAGGATAAGTGAAGAGGTTCAGAAAAATAGATTTAAAGATACACAAATATTTGAACAATCTAAATTAGCTTCAATGGGTGAGATGATAGGTAATATTGCCCATCAGTGGAGACAACCTCTTAGTGCAATTACAAGCAGTGCTTCTGCTCTTAAATTAAGCAATGAACTAGGTATTATAGATGATAATGAAATTGACAATAAAATGGATGGAATAATAGCAAAGGCAAATTTTCTATCAAATACTATTGAAAACTTTAGGAATTTTTTTAAAAAAGACAATCAAGTTGTTGAGTTCAATTTAGTTGAAACAATAAAAAAAGCTGAAAGTATAATAGATAGTAATTTTAAAAATGAAAATATTAAATTAATATATGATTTTGATAGTGAATCGGTTATTATTAAAAGTCTTGAAGGGGAATTATCTCAGGCAATTATAAATATTTTAAATAACTCTTACGACAATTTTATTGAAAAAAATATTCAAAATAGGGTAGTGAAAATATCTTTAACAACATCAAATGATATTATATCTATAAAGATTAATGATAACGGTGGTGGAATACCTAAAGATATAATGTCAAAAATCTTTGAACCATATTTTACAACAAAACATCAAAGTCAAGGGACAGGGATCGGATTGTATATGTGTTCTGAAATAATTAAAAAGCATCTAAATGGAGATATAAAAGTTTCAAATGAAGAGATTGAATTAGATGAAAAAAAATATTTAGGTGCATGCTTTAATATACTATTTAAATCTAATATATAGAGTTGTAACCTTTGTTATATTAGATCTTTTTTCTTATAAGAACTAAACTAATAATTGTAACAACTCCCACAAAAATTCCAATAACCGAAAAGAAATCTTTAACACCAAAATAACTTACAATAGGGTGTAATAAAATAGGTGAAAAAAACTGTCCTAAAAACAATGATGAAGTTAAATAAGCAGAACCATGTATTCTTCTTTTAGAGTGAGTACGACTAAGCATCCAAGCTGTCATATTGGTCATAAGTATCCCACCACCAAAGCCCATAATTGGAGCAGTCAAAAAGAAAAAGTATACATTTGTAACAGTTCCAATAGCAACAAATCCAAAAGCAATAATACCCATACCTATAAGATATATCTTAGGATAAGAAAACTTAATCTTTAGTTTTCTAAATGCCAAAGCACCTATGGCATTTGATATAAAAGCAGTAGCTATTATACTTCCGGTCATAGTTCCTGATGCACCAAAATGATTGATAATAAGAAATGGCACTTGCGTAGGTAAGATATAAAAAACTATCATCAATATAAATGCTAAAAAGTATATAGTAAACATATTTGAGTTTATATTTTCATCATCGTTGCTTTCATCGTGATATATAACCCTATCTTTTAAAAACATATAAACCAAAGGGATAAGTAAAAGTCCAATCAAATATATACCAAAAGAGTATCGCCAACTTATATCAGACAACATCCCACCACCAATAACAAAAACAACACCACCCAAAGATACAAAAGCCCCCTGAATACCCATAAACTTATGCCTAGCATCACCACTAAAATAATCCCCAACAAGTGAAGTAGAAATAATCATCAAAATAGCTATAGAGATACCTAGAAAAAACCTAGAAAACAGAAGTGAATCCATACTCTCCAAATATAGTCCAGAACTACCAGTAATAGCAAATAAAAACAAAGCGACTAAAGCAGACTTTTGTCTCCCAACCTTATAAACAAAATGACCCAAAAATGGAGCTAAAAAAGCTATAGCCAAAGATGGGATAGTTATCATCAAACGAGCAAGAAACTCAATATTTTTTTCATCTACAAAGTAATCTTTTAGATGAGGTAGGGCAGTTATAATAGCTATGTTTGACATCATAGTTGTCATTGCTATTAGGAGCATTGTTATTTTTGTTGAATTTGATATGTTTTTCAGTTTATTGATCCTTGTTTTATTTTAAATATATATATTTTGTACATTTAAATAAACCATAATAATTTTCGAATATTATATCAAAATAAAGTTTTGTTATCTACAGCACTGTCCATCTGCCTTTTATCTTTGTCAATTACAAGCATCTTTTAAAAGTTATTTTAAATTTTACCACTAACAAAAAAAGGGTAAGAAAAAAATCTTACCCCTTTTAGTTTTTATCTCAATTTTACTTGCTATTAGATCAGATATTCTCTTTCCGTCTTATTAATAACTCTTTAACAATTTCTGTTTTTTTAGCAACTTCATCTTCATTCATATCTTTTTCATATAAAGCACCTGTTGGGCAAACATATACACACTTTCCACAACTTGTACAGCTTTGAGACTCTCCCCAAGGTTCATCCATATCATGTATGATTCTAGTATCCATCCCTCTATTTACTAAGTCAAGTGCATGAGCACCTTCAACTTCGTCACATACTCTTATACATCTAGTACATAAAATACATCTGTTTGGATCATGTATAAAGTTTTTATGTGAAGCATCTATATCAAATTTGTTGTTTAAATATGGAACAGAACTATTAGCTAACTCTAGTTGTGTTGATTGGTCTTGTAGTTCACAGTTTCCATTTGATACACAAACACTACAAGTATGACTTCTCTCTGTAAATAGCATAGATAGTATCATTTTTCTTTTGCTTTCAATTTGAGGAGTTGAAGTATATACTTCCATCCCTTCTCTTATTTTTGCTGTACAAGATGGGATTAGTTTATTGCTCCCTTTTGTTTCAACTATACACATTCTACAACTTCCTACACAACTCAAACCCTCTAAGAAACACAGTGTTGGTATATCTATATCGTGTTCACGTGCCACTTCTAAAATAGTTTGGTTGGATTGCCCTGTTACATCTATATCATTTATTTTAAAGGTTTTAACTCTAACTTTCTCTTTTAACATCTTAAGAGTCCTCCCCATCTTTTTTGATACCTGCTAAATATTCCTCTTCAAAGTATTGAATTGTACTTAAAATTGGGTTTGGTGCTGTTTGTCCAAGACCACATAAACTTGTAGTTTGTACAACTTCACATAACTCTTTTAAAAGTTCAAAGTCTTCATTTGAAGCTTCTTTATTTATAAACTTATCAAGTAAGTTGGTAAGTTGAGATGTTCCAACTCTACAAGGTGTACATTTTCCACACGATTCGCTTTTACAAAAGTCCATAAAAAATCTAGCTATCTCAACCATATTTGAACTCTCATCAATAACTATAAGTCCACCACTTCCCATGATAGAACCAACTTTTTTCAAAGAATCATAATCAACCTCTAAATCTAAAAGATGTTTAGGGATACAACCACCACTAGGTCCACCTGTTTGGATAGCTTTTAGTTTTTTGCCATCAGGAACTCCACCACCAATCTCATATATAAGTTGCTCAAGTTTTATACCCATTGGAACTTCTACTAAACCAGAATTTTGAATATGCCCAGTTAATGCAAATACTTTTGTTCCACTAGAGTTTTGAGTACCTATACCATTATACCAAGCTCCACCATTTCTAATAATAGGAGCAATATTTGCAAATGTCTCTACATTGTTTAATATTGTAGGTTCACTCCAAAGTCCATAGTCACTTAAGTGTGGTGGTTTTTGTCGTGGATTTCCACGATTTCCCTCTATTGAAGTTACCAAAGCAGTTGCTTCTCCACATACAAAAGCTCCTCCACCTAAACGGATATCTATATTAAAGCTAAAGTTACTGTTAGCAATATTATCACCTAAGATTCCCAACTTTTTAGCTTGTTTTATAGCTTTTTGTAGTTTTTCAATAGCTATTGGGTATTCAGCTCTAACATAGATATAACCTTGAGATGCTCCACAAGCATAACCAGCTATTGCCATCCCCTCTATAATTCTATGTGGATCAGCTTCCATAACTGCTCTATCCATAAAAGCACCAGGGTCTCCTTCATCACCATTACAAATAATAAATTTTTGTTCTCTTTGTACTTTTGATACAGTTTCCCATTTTAGTCCAGTAGGAAACCCACCTCCACCACGACCTCTTAAACCACTAATTTTAACTTCCTCTAATACTTCAGTAGGGGTCATATTTTCAAGTGCGTTAAAAAATGGCTCATAACCTTTGTGTGCAATATAATCCTCTATATCATTTGGATCAATATATCCTGCATTTTCAAGAACTATTTTAAGTTGTTTTGTAAAAAAAGGTTGTGACATATCACACATTTTACTTTTTAATTTTTTATTATTTTTTACACTTTTTACTAAATCATCTATATCATCATTAGTAACTTTCTCATATAAAGTTTCCTCTTTTAAAACAGTATCATAGTGTGATACTAAAGTACCATTAGCACAAAGTCCATTACAACCTACACCTTTAACTTTACACTTATCTTTTAAATCTTTATTTTTAATTTCACTTTTTAAATCTTTTTGTAATTGGTCAGATCCTAATGCTAAACAGCTACTACCAATACAAACTCTTAATTCCTCTTTACATGCACCATCACTACAACTCTTTTTTTGGGCTAATTTCTTTAAATCTTCAAGAGAACTTATCATTTTATCAACCTTTCACACTCTTCTAATGATTGTTTTATTGATAAATTACCAATTGGTTTATTATCATATATAATAATAGGTGCTATAGAACAAGATCCCACACATCTTGCAGTTAAAAGTGAAATAAGACCATCTTTTGTTGTCTCACCAGCTTTTATATCAAATCTTTGTTCGATTTTTTCAAGTATTTTATTTGCACCTTTTATATAACATGCAGTCCCAGTACATACAACAGCTGTATGTTTACCTTTAGGTTTCAATCTAAAAAAATGATAAAAAGTAGCTACTCCATAAACTTTTGAGAAAGGGAGTTTAAGTCTTCTAGCTATAAACTTTAAAACTTCATTTTCTAAATATCCAAAGGTTTCTTGTGCCGTATGTAATGTTTCTATTAAAGCACTTCTATCATATCCTAATTTTTTCATAGTTTTCTCAACCATTTTATATCTATCATCCGATATAGTAATTTTAGCCATATAACTTCCTCTATAAAATTATTTGTATTATTATATCAAAAAAATATGTGATAGTTATGTTAAGTGATTATGTTGTTTCATTTAATTTCATTTTAGATAAGTTTTTACATAATTTAAGTAGAATATTTTAGGAGATATTTATGAATGAATTAGTTTTATCTTTAATCTTTTTACCATTTATTTTTTCTATTACATTGATTTTTAATAGTGTAAGAGTTAGAAATATTGCAACATATTTATATGTTTCTTTTTTAATATTGATTTCACTAAATGTTTTTTATATACAAGATATTGTTCATATAAGTTTCGCACATACTATCCATACAATTTTTATTATTTTAGACTTTATACTTCTTGGGTATTTTATATATCAAGGTATTAAAAATAGTTCAAAACTAGTGACAATATTAGCAGTAATTCAATTGCTCTTATTTGGATTACTTTTAACATTTAACCCTGCCCAAATATCACAAGATATAATTGTAGATAAAATCTCATCTTATATGCTTTTAGTTATAAATATAGTAGGTGGTATTATTATAATATACTCTTTAAAATATATTCAAAGTGAAGATTTTAAAGATTGTAAAAAGAATGCATTTATCTCTTTATTATTCTTTTTTATAGGGGTTATGAATCTTATTGTTACAACAAATAATCTTGAGATTTTTTTCTTAGCATTTGAGTTTACTACTCTTTGTTCATATCTACTGATTAGATATAGAGGTGATAAGATTGCAAATATTAATGCACTTAGAGCATTATGGATGAATCAAATTGGTGGTGTATCAATCCTATTTAGTTTAATACTAAGTGCATATGTTTACGATACCATTTTTTTTAATATATTATTAGAAGTGGCAGACGATACTTTTTTATTGCCAATTTCATTACTAGTGATTGCATCTTTTGTAAAAGGTGCTTCTATCCCTTTTGATAAATGGTTATTAGGCGCAATGGTAGCGCCCACACCTGTTAGTGCTATTTTACATAGTGCTACTATGGTGAAAATTGCACCATTTCTTATACTAAAAATAGCACCAGCATTTTCACCAATACTTGCTATGGGTGTTATGTTGTTTGGTAGTTTTATTTTTATGTCTGCATCTTTATTAGCTTTAAGTAAAGATTTTTTTAAAGAGATATTAGGACTTTCAACTATAGCTCTACTTGGTTTAATGATTGCAGTAGCTTCAGTTGGAACAGAACAATCGGTAAATATATGTTTAATTTTAATAGTTTTTCATGCTATATCAAAAGCACTTTTGTTTTTACAAGCAGGGATTTTAGAGAAACAATATCATCTTAAATATATAAAAGATATAGAACATTTAGCTTCAAATTCTAAACTTGTAGTATTTTTTATTTTAATTGGATTTGCATCACTTACTTTACCACCTTTTGGAGCTTTTGTTGGTAAGTTTTATACTATTGAATTTTTAGCTTCATTAATAAATCAGAACTTTTTATATCTATTTAGTTTAGTTTTTATTTTATTAGGTTCGGTATTTTTAGTACTTTTATATTTTAAAGTTGCAACAAAATTATTAACAATAAATAAAGAGAAAAATACAGAACAATTAAATCAAGTTATCCCTTTAACATACAAATTTACATCTTTTAGTTTGGCTGGATTGTTGGTTTTTGGGATATATGAAACTTATGTTTATCAATTTCTGACTTTAATACAGATTGCTGTACCTATAATTATATTATTAGTTACTTTTATCTTATTATATTTTTCAAACTATAAAATGGCACATAGAGTCAAAGAGTATAATTGTGGTGAAAAAGGTGGGGTGAGTCTATCTGCTTTTTATTTTGATATAGATGATAAATATAAAAAGAATATAGTTAATATCTCTATTGTATTAATGATTTTTATTTTAATAGTGGGTGTATGATGTTTGAGTATATTTTTATTTTATTTTCCCCAATTTTAGGTGGTCTTATTTATGGATTTGAAAGGGTAGTTCGTGCTAGGATGCAAAATAGGAAAGGACCTCCAATACTACAACCCTTTTATGATATGTATAAATTACTAGACAAACAACCACTTATAATAAACTCATATCATATCGTTTTTGCTTTAATGCATATGATAACTTTATGGATTGTAATAGCTATGATAATATTAGGCAATAGTTTATTATATATTATATTTATCCATTTAATGGCATCTGTTTTTTTAATTCTTGCAGGATATAGTGTAAACTCTGTATATTCACATATTGGTTCAAATAGAGAGTTAATGACTATAGTAGCTTATGAACCTATATTAATACTTATAGCTATTGGTTTTTATATGGTAAATGGTACTTTTGATATATCTGCTATTTATCAAAATAGTTCAAGTTTATTAAGTATGATATTTTTATTTTTAGCACTATTATTAATAATACCAATAAAACTTAAAAAGTCACCATTTGATGCCACAGAAGCTCATCAAGAGATTGTTGGTGGAGTTGAACTTGAGTTTAGTGGAATATTTTTTGAGATTTTATATATGGCAAAATGGATTGAGTATGTTTTTGTATATCTGCTAGTATTTTTATTTGCTGGCGATAATATAATTTTAGGTTTGGTTTTATCTCTAGTTGTATTTTTTATTATAAATCTAGTTGATAACTCGACAAGCAGAGTAAAAATAGCAGATTTAGTAAAAATTACATTAACTATTGGTTTAACACTTTGTATTATAAACCTACTAGGACTAGCCTATGTTTAAATTTAATTTTAAAAAGTATAGAAAAAAATCACCATGGATATTACACTACAATGCAGGAAGTTGTAATGGATGTGATATAGAGATATTAGCTTGTTTATCTCCAAAGTATGACCTTGAAAGATTTGGGGTAATAAACACAGGAAATCCAAAGCAATCAGACATATTTTTAGTAACAGGACCAGTTACTTTTAGAAGCCGTGAAAGGATAATAGAGCTTTATACCCAGATACCTGAACCAAAAGTTGTAGTTGCAGTTGGAAGTTGTGCTTGTACTGGAGGTGTCTTTAGAGGGATGTATAATGTTGAAGATGGGATAGATAGATATATACCAGTTGATGTTTATATCCCTGGATGTGCAGTTAGTCCAGAGTTTATAATAGATGGCGTAGTTGAGGCTTTAGAAATACTTGAAAATAAAACTAAAAATATCGAAAAATCATTTAAGCTTTTTAAAAAAGAGATTGAAAAAGATGGAATAATAGATAGAACTGATATGGCAATAAGGGTTAAAGATGATAAAAAAAATTGAGTCTAGTTTAAATAGTATAGTAAGTGATATAGAAAAATTTTATGATAAAAAGATTTGGCACTTTTTGACACTAAATGGTGTTAAACTTAATAGTGATACTACTGAGATTCAATGGATATTTTCAAAGTATGAGGGCAATGATGAGGTGACTATGTTTTATATTATAGTAAATCAAGATGATATTATCCCATCTGTTACTAGTATACTTCCATCTGCTATTATTTCACAAAGGGAGATTGTAGATATGTTTGGTATACAAGTTGAAAATAGTGAAAAGGGACTTTATCTAGATGAAGATTCGCAGCAGATGCCACTTGGAAGTTGTGGGATATAGAGTGATAGTAGATATAAATTGTTAAATATGATATAATACGGAATACATTCCTAAAAAAGGATATAAAATATGGAATCAATTCTTTTAGAAGATAATCAACATTGGATAAATCAAAATATTTATAATAACTATATACATAGAGATGTTTTAGAAATAGCAAATATGTATATAGAAACAAATGAGATAATAGCTCTAATTGGTGCAAGAAGAGTTGGTAAAAGTACTTTGGCAAAACTTATGATAAAAGAGATTTTAAAAACTACTAATAGTAAAAATATATTTTTTATAAATCTTGAAAAACCAGAGTTTATACCATATAAGCATGATGCAACTTATTTAAATAAGATATATGATGATTATATAAAACTTGCTCAACCAAATTTAGATGAAAAAATATATTTTTTTATTGATGAGATACAGATATTCCAAAATTGGGAAGTTTTTGTAAAATCTAAATATGAAAATAGCAATATAAAATTTATAATTACAGGTTCAAACTCATCACTTTTAACATCAAACTATGCAACTGTTTTAACAGGAAGGGTATTGAAATTAGAGATTTATAGTTTTAGTTTTAGAGAGTTTTTAACCTATAAAGAGATTCCATATGCTACACAATTGGAAAAAATATCAAATAAAATAGAGATAAAAAGAGCAATAGATGAATACCTAAAATGGGGTGGATATTTTTCAGTTATCTCAGCATCTTCTGATATTGTAAAAAAAGAACATTTAAAAAATATTGCAGAGGATATAATCTTAAAAGATATTGTACCAAGATATAAAATCAAAAATAGCCAAGAGATCAAAGACTTATTTTATTATGTTGTATCAAATGCAACAACAATTTTAAACTATACTTCTCTTAGTAAAAAATTAAACATAGATTCAAAAATGGTAAAAGAGTATATAAATTATTTTGAAGATAACTTTTTAATAACTACTATACCTATGTATCATACAAAATTAACAGCACAAATTAAATCAGCTAAAAAGTTATACTTAACAGATAATGGTTTTTTAAATTTAGGGATTAATAGAACAAAGAATATAGGTATTTCACTTGAAAACTTAGTATTTGATACTATATATCAAAATGATGATAAAGTTACCTATATGAAAGATAAATACGAAGTAGATTTTTATAGCAATAATACACTTTATCAAGTATCGTATGATATAGAAGATGATAAAACAAAAAAAAGGGAACTAAATAGTTTTAAATATTTTAAAAATAATAATGATAAATGCAAACTTATTACTTATGATATAAACGATAAAATTGATGATATTGAAGTTGTAAGTTTGGATAAGTTTTTATTAAGTAATAAGGAAAATTATGAATAAAGATGTAAAACAATACATAAAAAAAATGAAAAGTAGGGACAATGAGTTAAATCTCAATTGGGGTACAATTTGTACCCCACTTCCTATGGTAGCTAAAAATTGTAAACTAAAAATATACTAGAATAAAATAGGAAATAAATATGGGTAAAAAAACAATAAATATACCGTTGGGATCACAACATATCTCACTATTAGAGCCAGTAAGATTTAAATTTGAGTGTGAAAATGAAAAAATTATTGGAGTTGATAGTGATGTTGGTTTTGTACATAGAGGGATAGAACAAGCTTGTACTACAAAATTTAAATATGATTCTATAGGTTATGTAGTTGCAAGAATATGTGGTCTTTGTGCAATAACTCATACTTTGGCATATACAACAGCAGTCGAAAATCTACTTGAGGGTGAGGTTAGTTTAAAAGTTAAATATTTAAGGATATTACTAGTTGAACTTGATCGTATCCATTCACATATGTTGTGTTTATCACATACTGCTGAAAATGCTGGTTTTGAAGCTATGTTTATGCAAATAATGGGAGATAGAGAGTATGTGATGAGTATCCAAGAGAAACTAACTGGAAATAGGGTGCAGTTTGATTTTATTAGTATTGGTGGTGTAAATAGAGACTTAACTATAGAAATTGCAAATGATATTAGGGAAAAGTTAGCGATTATAAAAGATAAAGTAAATGGTTATATTGAAGAGTTTACCTCTAATTGGAGTTTATCATTGAAGTTTGAAAATATTGGAAAACTATCTCTTGATGATGCTTATATTTATAATGCAATAGGACCATTAGCAAGAGCAGCTGGACTTAAAACTGATGTAAGAGCCGAATCTAATTATTTACCTTATGATGATGTTGGATTTAAGATGCAAACTGCTCATAATGGGGATATAAATAGTAGAAATATAGTAAGATTAAATGAGATATTAAACTCTATAGAGATGTGTGAAAATATTATAGATGGATTACCACAAGGTGAAATTTTTACAAAACTAAAAGGTAAACCAAATGGCGAGTCAATAGTAAGGCTTGAAGCACCAAGGGGTGAGTTGATGTATTATATAAAAGGTGATGGAAAATCAATGCTAAATCGTGTAAGGATAAAAACACCAACTTTTGCATGTATTCCAGCTTTTATGGAGGTGTTTAAAGGTTCAAACTATGCAGATGCCCCAGCTATATTAGCATCTTTTGATCCTTGTTTATCTTGTACGGCAAAATAAGGAGATACAGTATGAAAGTCTCAATTAAAAAAGCATTTAACAATCTATTTAAAAAACCTCAAACTATAGATTACCCTTTAACACCTATAAAAACTCCAAAAGATTATAGAGGGCTTATTGAATATTCAGAGGAACATTGTATCTACTGTTTAAAGTGTGAAAAAGTTTGTCCACCAGGAGCTATCCTATTTACACATACTTCTAATCCAAGTGATAATATAAAAAATAAAAAAAGTTTAGAATATAGATACAACCCATTTCTTTGTATATATTGTGGGGAGTGTGTACGAGCTTGTCCAAAACCAAATGAAGCACTTTGGCAAAGTGAAAAAAAACCGCAAATTGGTAAAAAAGATGATAAAGTAAATGAGAATTGGTTTAAAATAGAAGAGTTAAAAAAGTAACTATAAAAAACTTGAAAGGGTAGGTATTTAAATTTATGTTTTATACTAAAAGTATTGATGATAGCTTATTAGACTTAGATAGTACTATAAGTGGACTTTCTTCTAGTGAAGCTTTACAGAGAAGAAAACACTATGGAAATAACACTCTTCCTATTGCCAAAAAACATACAATTTTTGATATTTTTATTGAACAGTTTAAAAGTCCAATTATTTATGTTTTATTAATTGCTGCATTAATCTCTTTTGCCATTAAAGAGTTTACTGATGGTGGATTTATAATGGCAGTTTTATTTATAAACGCATTTATAGGTACATATCAAGAGTATACGGCTGGTCAAAAGGCTGATGCTTTAAAAAAAATAATAAAAACCTATGTAATGGTTTTAAGAGATGGTAAAAAAATTAAACTGCTAAGCGTTAATTTAACTGTTGGTGATATAGTTTTTTTTGAATCTGGGGTAAAAGTTCCTAGCGATATTCGATTGATTGAAACAAATGATTTGCAAGTAGATGAATCATTGCTTACAGGTGAATCAATTAATGTGACAAAAGATGCCTCTTATATATGTGATGATATAGATATACCAATTGGAGATAGAAAAAATATGCTTTATGCAGGTTCTATAGTCACAAAAGGGCGTGCTATAGGTGTGGTTACAACTGTGGGTGTTCAAACAGAGGTTGGTAAAATCGCAACACTTCTTGCATCATCAGCGATATCCAAACCACCTTTATTATTAAGAATGGAAGAGTTCTCTTTAAATATTGCTAAAATTATTGGTGCTATTGTAGTGGTCATTATTATGATTGGTATATACCAAGAATCCGAACTCAAAGATATATTTTTTCTTACTGTTGCAATTGCTGTATCTACTATTCCTGAGGGGCTTCCAGTTGCTATTACTGTAGCACTTAGTGTTGCAAGTGCTGTTATGAGTAAACGAAATGTTATTGTTCGTAAGTTATCAGCTATAGAAGGACTAGGTTCTTGTACTCTTATTGCAAGTGATAAAACTGGCACAATGACGCAAAACCAACTGAGTGTTGAGCGGTTTGTTACACCTGATAATATAATAGCTGATGATACAGAAAATAATGAATATATACTGAAATGTGCTCTATTATGTAATGAGTCAACATTTTATATTGAGGATGAGAAGTATAACTTTTTAGGGGATCAAGTAGATGTAGCTATGGCAAGATATGCACTTAAAATAGATCGTAGACTAGCAATTCTTAAAAAAAAGATACTTCCTATTAATAATATTCCATATGAACCTGAAAATAAATTTTCAGCTGCTAGTTATAAACTTGATGGCAAAAAGATACATTTTATTAAAGGATCGCCAGAGACTATTCTTAGTAAATGTTCAATTGAGCAAGATACTTTAAACTTAATTGTGAGCCAAGTAGATTTATGGGCAGATCAAGGGTTTAGAAATATCGCTTTAGCATATAAAATAAGTGATGAGGTTGATATAGCTGAAGATGGTTATAGTTATCTAGGATTTGCTACAATTATGGATCCATTACGAGTTGGTGTTAAAGAGGCTGTTGATACCGCTTCAGAAGCTGGAATAGAGGTTGTTATGATTACAGGTGATCATCCAAATACTGCCTTTTTTATTGCAAAGGAGCTAGGTATTGCTATAAATAAAGATGAGGTAATTGATGGTGAAGAGATATCTCATTGGTATGAAAATGGAGCACCAAAAGAGCATATTGCTCATAAAAGAGTTTTTGCAAGAGTATCTCCTGAACAAAAACAGATTATAGTTAAAACTTTTCAAGATTTAGGTCATTTTGTGGCTGTCACTGGGGATGGGGTAAATGATGCACCAGCGCTTAAGTGTTCAAATATTGGTATATCAATGGGAAAAAGTGGTACCGATGTAGCACGAGAGGCTAGTGATCTTATTTTAACAGATGATTCATTTGGTTCAATAGTAAATGGAATAGAAGAGGGTAGAGTAGCTTATGACAATATAAGAAAGGTGGTTCATCTACTTATCTCTACCGGATTTGCGGAGATTGTACTTATACTATTATCTATACTATTTTTTGTCCCTATACCACTTTTACCAGTTCAGTTATTGTGGCTTAACTTAGTTACTAATGGTATTCAAGATGTAGCACTTGGACTTGAAAAGGCTGAACCTGATATTTTAAAAAGAAAGGCACGAGATCCAAAAGAGTCTATATTTAATAAGATTATGATTAGCAGAGTAATTGTAGGTGGGTTATATATGGGTATATCAGCATTTATATTATTTTATATCTTACTTCAATATGGATATAGCGAGGATATGGCTAGAAATATTACACTGTTATTAATGGTTTTATTTGAAAATGTACATGTTTTTAATTCTAGAACAGAATATAATTCTATTTTTAAAATAGAGCATAGAAAAAATAAATTTCTTTGGATATCTGTTATAGTAGCTCAAGGAGTTCATATTATATCTATGTACAATCCATTTATGCAATCTGTTTTAAATCTGCAACCAGTTGATTTGAAAATATGGGGAATACTATTAATTATTGCTATAATACTTATGGTTGTAATGGAAATTGAAAAAATTATTAGAGGTAAAGAAAAAATATAATTATGTTTAAAATAAAAGAGTTTGTATCAACACCAGAGGGAAAAATATTTATAGCTGGAGTATTATTACTTTTTGTATATATATTTAGTATTATAAATCTATATCTATTCTCTATAACTGATGCAAATAATTTAGTTGGGATGACAGTAACAAATATATTTTTTGGTAGAGCTGCTGGTATATCATATGGTTATACTGCAAACTTTAGTGATTTGGCGATTATTTTGATGAATATAACTATTGAATTTATTATGGTTTTGATAATTTATCCTTTATTTGTATTGACTTGGAATAAGTCACTAAATATAAAATTTTTGCAAAATATAACAATAAATATAGAAAAACAAAAGTTAAAATATAAAGATTTTTTTGATAAATATGGTAAGTATGGATTATTTATATTTGTATGGTTCCCTTTTTGGATGACTGGTCCAGTTGTTGGCGCAATAATTGGATTTTTAATTGGAATAAGACATTATACAACTATATATATTGTTCTTACTGGTACATCTTTAGCTATAGTAGTATGGACATATTTTTTAAGAGAGTTAATAACAGTTCTAAATCAGATTGGTGCTTACTCTTCATACATAGTGCTGATTTTAATTATTGTAGTTGCTCTATTTTTAAGATTTAAAAATAAGTAAGAATAAAAAAAAATTTAGTTATCAAATATATACTACATACCTGATAACTAAATAGTAATTTTATTTAAACTTTGGTTGATATAATGTTAAGGCGGAAACGAAACCTTTTAGCAAGTAACCAACTCACTTAAGAGAATAATATATTAAAATTGTGTCAAAACTGTGTTATAAAAGCAGTTTACTATATTTATTATTTCCATACACCTTCAAGATTGTAGCCACAATGAGGACAAGTACCATTTTCATCTAAATCATTGATAACATACTGTCCAATATGTCCCCGTCTGTCAATCACCCTTTTAGTACAATTTGGACAATAAGTTGATTCGTGATCTTCATCATCAATATTGCCTACATATAGATATTTCAATCCCTCCTCTTGTCCTATTTTATAAGCTCTACGCAGAGTTGATCCAGGAGTTTTTTCAATATCTAACATCTTATATGTAGGATGAAATGCTGAGAGGTGCCAAGGTATAGATGGGTCAATAACTGCTATAAATTTTGCAATAGAGCGAATCTCCTCATCAGAATCATTTTTACCAGGAATTAGTAAAGTAGTTATTTCTATCCATATCCCTTTAGTATTCGCATATTTAACCGCGTCAAGTACAGGTTTTAATCTGGCACCGCAAATCTCTTTATAAAAATCATCATTAAAAGATTTAATATCTATATTCATACCATCAATATAAGGCTCAAGCAGATCAATTGCTTTTCGTGTTTCAAATCCGCTTGTAACATAAATGTTTTTAAGTCCCTTTTCATGAGCTAGTTTTGCTGTATCATAGGTGTATTCAAAAAATACAATTGGTTCATTATAGGTATATGCAATTGAGTCACATCCATTTTTAATCGCAAGTTCAACTATTTGTTCAGGTGGAAGCTTATGACCTACAATCTGATGCCCATGCTCTTTTGGGTATTGCGATATATCGTAGTTCTGGCAAAACTTGCAAGTGAAATTACACCCTACAGTTCCCACTGAAAATGCTGTACTTTTTGGTAGAAAATGAAACATAGGTTTTTTTTCAACTGGATCAATATTCACAGCAGCTGCAACACCATAAACTAAAAGTTTAAGCTCCCCATCTATAACTTTTCTTACACCACAAATACCATATTCACCCTCATCAAGTTTACATGCTTGTGCACATGCTTGACATAAAATCTTACCTGAGGTTAGTTTTTTACTTAACCATGCTGTCTGTTCCATTTTATTTTCCTTTTTGATTACGCTCTCTTTCAATCCATCTCTCATTCATTTATCTTACACCCTTAAAATTAAGAAAATTTTATATTATAATTATAAAATAAAAACATGTCAAATTTGTGTTGTTTTTTAAGTGATATTTTTTCAATAAAAAATAGAAAATCAATCATATAAAAGCTAATGCAATAATAATAACAGCACTAAAACCAAAATGAATTGACTGTGTGAGTCATATGGGAAAAGCAATTCAAATGGATTTTTCATTAAACTATCTTGTACTTTTAAAAATTTATCAATCCATTAATACATCAAACTTATTTTAATTAAAAAGTTGATACTATATAACAGTGTAAAATAATAATAATTTGAGGATAATATGACTGAGGTTTTCTCTGCATTTTCTAAATATACATTTGGACCAAAGTTTAGATTTTTAATATCTTTATTCTTTATAGTTCTAGTTTTTTTTCATATTTTTGTATTATCAGCTCCATTTGTAAAAGATAAAGATTCAATTGTTAAATTAAATGATAAACAAATAAGCCATTTAAGGACAATATCAGATTCTATCTCTAATGTTACTGTGGCATTAATATTAATGATTCTTATTGCTGAAGGACAAGTAAGTATACATAGAATGATATCTGAAAAAAGAAAAAAAATATATGCAGAAACAGAAAATCAGATTATTGATTGGTTTGAGGTTGTAAAGCCACAAACATTTGATTTTAATTTAAAGCTTATTAGCTCTGAACCTGCAGCATTTCAAGATAAATTGCAAAATTTTAAAGTTGAAGGGTCAGCAAAAAAAGTAGTTGAATTGTATTCTTATAAAAATAAGTTATCAATTGCAGCGGAAGAGTACTGTAAAAATGTTCATTTTGAAATTACATGTTATCCAACAGAAATTATTTATGGTATTCATATTGAATTTGATGATTATGATTTGAATCATAAGATTTATACTAATATAGAACAACTATTAAAATTAAATAGACAAAGTAAAGAATTTATTATAGACAATACTATTCCAAAAAAACCTGACTGGATATTTATTACAAAAACAATACTATTGGAAGGAAATGAAGATAAAGATTTTCCAAAAATACTAACGCATGCTCGTCACTTTGTTGAACTTGTAGGACATAATTATGATCTTTTATACAGTAAAAAACTTATAGATATTTACATTAGCAGTAAGTCTATAGTGTAACCTAATAAATATATTGCCTTATAATAATAAAAAAGTGAAGAAAACCATATTCTGTAATTTTAAAATAAAAAGATATAAAATATTCAGTTTTCATTGTCCCCAACTTATGAGACTGTGAAATAACCAAAACTTTTTAGATTATTTCACAGTCTCTGTGGTTTGGAATGGATTTTAAAAGGTAAGTGAAATATAAATATACCCTCCCAAGTTTTGTGCTAGCAGTCTCTTTGAGAAAATGCAGGAGCAATAAATTTGTGTCACAATATTGCCATATTATTATTTTATAATCTTCTAATATATTATTAAGGGAGTTAATATTTAACAAAATAGCAGGATGTGGCGATTTATTGACACTGGTCTTAAAGATTCTGTATGGAATATGGAATTTGATGAAGTTTTGTTAAAAGATTTTAATGATGCTGATTTGCCAATTCTTCGAATTTATAGATTAATAGCTTTTTTTATCTCCATTTTTATTCCAAAGTGTAAAAAGATCTCTACACTCGTTTTTTAATACATCTTTAACAATAGTTATATCACTTTTACCAATTGTTTTCATCTGTTCATTGCTTATTGTTAATTCATTAAATCCTGCACACAAAGCATCATTTATAGTTGCACCATATACTATTGTATCTATTCTTGCCCAATTAATAGCACTAAAACACATAGGACATGGTTCACAAGTTGTATATATTGTGGAACCACTTAAGTCTATAGAGTCTAGATTTTTACAAGCCTCTTTTATTGCAACCATCTCAGCATGAGCTGTAATATCTGTTGTAGCAAAAACTTTATTATGAGACTGGGCTATAATATTTCCATCTTTTACTATAACTGCACCAAAAGGTGTTTGACCATTTTTTATACCCGCTTTAGAAACATCTATTGCAAGACTCATAAATTTTATATTATTATCCATTTTTTGCCTTCTCTTAATTTAATTCTATACAAAATAGATTATAATTCTGCTTATAACAAATTAATTTATTATTATTTATATTATTTATGGATACAATTAAGAATATAGTAATGTTACTTTTTAATTTGTATTAAAAGAGGATGGTAGTAGATGATTAAATCTAAAATATTTTTGAAAACAATATTAGTTATTTTTAGTATGATTGCTGTGTATACAGCTGCTATATTTTTCATAGCTATACCTAAAATAGATACAACAATTCAAAGTATTGAACAAAAAAATGCTAAAGAGATGTTAAATAAAGTAGTAATTATAACAAAAAATGTTGATAGAGATTTAAAGAGTTTTAAAAAAATATCCATTCAAAAACATAAAGATCAATTAAAAAACCTTACAGATACAACATGGTCAATTATACAGGCAAAATACGATCAATCTAAACCTCAAAATATAGGTAAAATTTTAAAAAAGCGTGGCGATAAATTTAAAAATAATTTATTAAACTTTTATAATAAAAATAAACACATCATGAGTAAAGAGAAGTTGAAATTAGCAATAAAAAATTATATTTCAATATATCGATATGGACAAAGTAATGGTTATTATTTTGTAAAAGACTTTAATGAAAAATCAATTATTCATCCTTCAAACTGTTCTATAGAGGAAAATATTTTTAAGAATCTAAAAGATATAGATAATGTTTATTATGTTAATAAAATGGTTGAAATATGTAAGATTAATGGAAGTGGTATATTTACATATCAAATGGAAAATCCCAAAAATAAAATTGTAGAGGATAAGATAAGTTATGTTTTTAAATTTGAGCCTTTTAATTGGATAATTGGAACTGGGGAATATTATAGTGTTTTAAAACAAAAGCTTCAAAATGAGGTTATAGAGTTAGTTAATAAGTTAAGATATGATAATGACAACTACTATTTTATGAGTGATTATAACAATGTTTTAATTTCTCATCCATATTTACAAGGTAAAGATTTTTCTAAAATATTAGATGTAAAAGGTAATCGTATAATACCTCCTATGATTAAAATAGCACAAGAAAAAGGGGAGGGTTTTTATAAATATTGGTGGAAAAAAAATAATAATGATGATACCCCATATGAAAAACTAACATTTGTAAAAAACTTTCCAGATTGGAATATGGTAATAGGTACTGGAGTTTATATTGATGATATTAATAAAGAGGTTAAAAAAAGGGAAAAAGAGCTATTTCAACAGTTAAGTAAGATTATTAATACAACAAAGATTGGAAAAACAGGCTATCTTTTTATATTTAATGGTGATGGAAAAATGTTAATACATCCAAATAGTAATGTTGATGGTAAAATGATAGCTAAGATACTAAATCCTACAACAGGAACATATATATTTGACGATATGGTAAATGCTTCGAAAATGAAAGATAACTCTTTTTACTATAAATGGGATAAGCCTAGTGATAAAGGAAACTATATCTATAATAAAGTTTCTTGGATTGAGTATATACCAGAGTTAGACTGGTATATTGCCTCTTCTGTTTATATTGATGAGATTAAAGATTCCTCTTATCCTATTAAACAGTTTATAATTGTTCTTTCTTTTTTAATGTTAATTATATTAATTTTTTACAGCTTTATCTTTTTTAATAAGTTATTGACACCTATAGTAAATTTATCTGAAATTGCAACAGATGTATCTAAAGGTGATTATAGTGTTAGGTCAAATTTAAACAGGGATGATGAAGTGGGAGTCTTATCTGAGACTTTTAATAAAATGGTAAGTAGGGTTGATGAGTCTATTCATGAAGTTGAATCTAAAAACTTAAAACTTCAAGAATCTGTAAACAGTTTTCAGGCTCTTTTAAATACAACAATGGAAGCGATATTTATATTTGAAGAGGGTTATTGTATAGATTCAAATGAAGCATCACACAAACTTTTTGGATATGATACAAAAGAGGATATTCAAGGGATGTATGCTTTAGATTTTATATCTGCTGAATCTGAAAGATTAGTGAAACAAAAGATGAAACTAGATAAAGCTTTACCATATGAGATAAATTGTGTTAAATCTGATGGAACAATATTTCCTGCATTAATAAAAGGTGAAAATACAGAGATAAATAATAAAAAAGTAAGAATTGCAGTATTGCTTGATATTACAGAGTTAAAACAAAAAGATAAGCAACTAAAAGAACAAATAAGATTAGCCCAACTAGGTGAGATGATAAGTATGATTGCCCATCAGTGGAGACAACCTTTAAATGTCTTAGGTGCACTAAATATGAAAGTTGAAACGAAACTCGACTTTGAAGATTATTTAACAGCAGAAAAATATAAACCTATTAGTGATGACATAAATAAACAACTATTATTTATGTCAAAAACAATTGATGATTTTAGGGATTTTTTTAAACCAAATAAAGAGAAACAAGACACAAGTTTAACAGAGTTGGTAAATGGGTCGTTAAGTATAATTAAGTCATCAATATTAAATAAAAATATAGAGTTAACTTTAGAGTTAGATTGTGATGATAGATTTACAACATATAAAAGTGAAGTGACACAAGTGATTTTAAATATCCTTAAAAACTCACAAGATATATTAATAGAAAAAAGTATAAAACAGCCATATATAAAAATATCAACTTTAAAAAAAGATTTAAATAGTGATAAATATATCTTAGTTATAAGTGATAATGGTGGTGGGATAGATGATAATATTATAGATAAAATATTTGATCCATATTTCTCAACAAAATCAGAAAAACATGGAACAGGTTTAGGGTTGTATATGTCAAAAACAATTATAGAAGAGCACTGTTTTGGTAAATTATATGTGATAAATGATGGTGCTGGTGCAAAATTTTTTATAGAACTACCCATTTTATAACATAAAATTGTAGTAAAATTAAAATTATGAATGAATACGGTTTTTTATCAATTTTACCACCACTAATTGCAATTATTTTTGCACTTACAACTAGGCAGGTTTTTATTGCACTTTTTGCAGGTATTGTAATGGGTGACTTTATAATAAGTGGATATTCAGTAAGTGGTGCAGTTATTGGTACTGTTGAGCGTTCAATTATAATACTAGGGGAAGTTTGGGTTGCCAAGACAATTGTATTTGCACTTTTGGTGGGTTCTATTATAGTTTTAATCTCAGCTTCTGGAGGAGTTGAAGGTTTTATTTTATATATTAGCCATAAAAAAAAGATTATAAAAAGTAAGCGTTCCGCCCTTTTTCTTACATATATAATTGGACTTATAATTTTTGTTGAATCATCAATCACAGCTTTAATAGCAGGAACAGTAAGTCGACCATTAACTGATAAATATAAAGTTTCAAGAGAGAAGCTGGCTTATGTTTGTGATTCTACCTCTGCTCCTGTTTGCTCTTTAATTCCTTTAAATGCGTGGGGAGCACTTTTAATAGGATTGATAACAACACAAATTAATGCTGGTATTATTAGTGGAGATGCTGTATATATCTTAATTCAATCAATACCATTTAATTTTTATTCAATAGTTACATTAATTGTAGTTTTTATTATAATTTATAAAGATAAAGATTTTGGAGCAATGAAAAAAGCAGAGATGAGAGCTTTAACGACAGGAAAACTTATTCGCGATGGTGCAAATCCAATTGTAGATGAAGAGGTAATGTCTCTTAAAACAGATAAAGGTATCAAACCTGATCCTTGGCGAATGATACTTCCTATTACTATTTTAATTTTAATGATGCCTGTTGGTTTATATTTAAGTGGTGATGGAGATATATTAAAAGGTAGTGGTACTAGTGCAATTTTTTATTCAGTTTTAACTACACTACTTTTTTGTGGAATATATTACGTAGGAGTTTTAAAAATTTTCACACTTAACACTTTTATGAAACATTTAAACAGAGGAGCAGGGGCAATGTTTCAAGTTGGCGCCGTTCTTGTTTTTGCTTTTGCTATTGGTGATGTTACAGTAGAATTGGGAACTGGAAAATATTTAGCAACTTTAAGTGAAGGTTTTTTAAGTCCTATGTTTGGACCTGCTGTTATTTTTGTTTTAGCCTCTTTTATCTCATTTAGTACAGGGACAAGTTGGGGAACATTTAGTATAATGATCCCTATTGCATTGCAAATGGGTGTAGTAATTGATGCACATATTTTTCTAATGATTGGTGCAGTAGTCTCTGGTGGTGTATTTGGGGATCATTGTTCTCCTATAAGTGATACAAGTATTGTTTCTTCTATGGCAGCAGGAAGTGATCATATTGATCATGTTAAAACACAACTTCAATATGCTATTTTTAGTGGAATAAGTGCTGTAATATTATTTGTAATATTTGGAGTTTTATTAAGATGATTATTACCTTTTTAGGAACAAGTGCTGGCAAACCTTCGAAGGATAGAAATTTATCTGCAGTTGTTTTAAGATATGAACAAAAAAAAGAGTGGTATCTTATTGATTGTGGGGAGGCTACTCAATTTCAAATTATGAAAAGTAACTATAAGTTGGGAAAATTAACAAAAATCTTTATAACTCATCTTCATGGAGATCACTGCTATGGACTTCCAGGCTTGTTGTCTTCAAGAATTTTAGAGGAGATTACAACGCCGTTGGAAATTTATGGTCCAATAGGGATAAAAGAGTATCTTGAATCTATAAAAAAACTTACAAAAAATAAACTTTTAGACAATATTAAAATTATAGAGATTTGCGATAAGTCGGATACTACTTATTGCCATAAAAATAATGTGACAAAGTTTGATTTTGATACATTTGATGTAGAAGTTGTACCACTTGATCATGGTATCACCTCTTTCGCTTATTGCTTTTATGAACATCAATCAAGTGGTTCTCTTGATATAAAAAAGCTTGAGTCTATTGGTGTTTTCCCTGGAAAAACATATGGTGATTTAAAAAAAGGTAAGACTCTGTTTTTAGAAGATGGAACAAAAATAGAGCCAAAAGAGTTTCTGCTTGAACCAATAAGGGGTAGAAGAGTTATAATTGCAGGTGATAATTGTAAACCAGATATTTTAGCGAATAGACTAAATAATATAGATCTTCTTATCCATGAAGCAACTTTTACACAAGAGGTATTTGATAATCTAAAAGTAAAAGTAAAACATACTACAGCAAAACAATTAGCAATTGTAGCACAAAAAAGTGGTCTAAAAAATCTTATTTGTACACATATTAGCCCACGCTTTACAAAAAAAGATATAAAACTTTTAGATAAAGAACTTAAAAAATATTTTAAAGCAAACTATTTTATTGCAAATGATTTTGATACTTTTTCTTTAGATAAAAAAACTTTCGAGTTGAAAAAAGTTTAATATGAAGTAATGAACTTTTTATAAAGTTTATTTATTTTGAACTGAATTTAGCATAAACAGGTGTATGGTCTGAAAATCTTCCACTATTGATGGTTTTTGCTTCAATTAGATCTAAACCTCTATAAAAAATATTATCAATTGAATATCCAAAAACTGATTTAATATTTTTTTGATGAAAAATATCAAGTTCCACAGCTTGAAGTCTTAACTTAGCTACAAAACTTTGAAGCAATGTTGTGCGTGTTCTGGTCCAGTTATTAAAGTCGCCTGCTACAATCATTGCACCATCATAGTTTAAAAGAAGATTTAAAAGTTCATAAAGCTCTCTACTATAATGTTGATTTGTTCTAAAATTTATAGCATGTATATTTACAACCAAAAGTGTTTTTTGATTATCTAGCTTATATAAATTTACCAAAGTACTTTTATGTGTTTTAAAAAGAGGTTCTTTTATTTTACTAAGAACTGCGTTAGATTTAATTATTTTTACATCAGATGCATTTAATACCCCAAAATAATTCTTTTTTGTTTCAATATTTGGAGCACATACATAAGGGTAATGAGGAATTAAATAATGTTGAATATCTTTAGCAACTTTAGCCTCTTGAAGTAAGATAAGCTCAGCTGGATTTTGTTTTAAAAGTTTTAGCATTAAAGGCTCAAATTTTTTATTTAAAGTTTGTTTATATACATTCCAACAAAAAAGTCCAAATACTTTTGGCAAGTGCTCTTTTACAGCTAAACCTCTAGAGTGAATTAATGAACTTTTTGGTATAAACATAAATATCCTAACTTAAACCAGTGGTGCAAAAATTTTCATAAAATTTTCACCAATTCTTCTTGCAAAATTTGCTTCTTCCATTGTTTTTGTAGATTTTAAAAGTAAAGTTTCCATCCAATTTTCAATATCTTTTATAACCTCTTTGGAATAGATAAAATTTACTATCTCATAATTTAAAAATAGACTACGATTATCAATATTAGCGGAGCCTACCATTACCCCAATATCATCGAATAAAATAGCTTTGGCATGAAGCATATTTCCATTATACAACATCACATCTATCCCTTTTTCTTCAAGTTCTCTCATATAACTGCTTCTGCATAAATCAACTATAGTATGATTAGATCTATGTGGTGTAATTAATTTAACATCTACACCTTTGTGACTTGCTATAATTAATGCTTGAAGTAGATTATAATCTGGCACAAAATATGGTGTTACTATCCATACTTTCTTTTTAGCCGTATGAATTGTACTTATTAGTGCCTCGTAGAGAGCATCATCTTTAATATCTGGACCAGAGGGTACAACTTGTATTTTATGACCAACACTATTTTGTTTGATCTCTTTAAAATCTACTTTTTTTGTTAATTTATCTGTGGCATAAGCCCAATCTTGCTCAAAAATTTGTAAATATTGATATACGGCATCGCCTTCTATACTAAAAAAAAGATCCTCCCATCTTTTTTTATAATAAGTAGGTCCCATATATCTTTTTGAAATATTTATTCCGCCTGATAATACTTTTTTATTATCAAATATAAAAATCTTTCGATGATCTCTTAGGTTTATATAGTTTTGAAATGGTTGTTTAAAAATTGGCATAAAAAAACTAACAGTTCCTCCTGCTTTTTTTAATTTTTTTAAATACTTTTGATTAATATATAGAAAAAATGAGCCTACGCTATCTATTAAAATTCTCACCTCTACCCCTTGACTTGCTTTTAAAGTCAATGCATCTATAATCAATTTTGAAACAGTATCATTAGTAAAAATATACATACTTATTGATATAGATATTTTTGCTTCTTTTATATATAACATAAGTATATTATAAGCTTTTATACTATTAGTAAAAAGTGTAAAATTATTGTTTTCAGTAGTACCAGGGATATTGTTTTTTCTTAATAATAGATCAATAGGATTAGCTTTGTTTATTGAAATTTCATGATCTCTTTTTAGAGTAACTATTGTTTTTTTAGGAAAGTTTCTCCGTTTTCTAATACCTATTATATAATAAAGAGGTACTGCAATAAAAGGGACGATAAAAAGAGCTAATAACCAAGCAGTTATACTAGTGGGAGTTCGTCTTTGTAATAACATATTTAATACTGCAACAATAAGTAAAACACCACCAATATATATCATCAAGTGGATATAAAATTGTGATGGCAAACTATCCACTTGATAATCTTGAAATATGCACTAGTATAACTTTATCTTAAATTTATAAGTGTGATTAAGAAAGCTTTTTCTTTTGAGCTTTCTCTTTTTTCTTATAAAGTTTAATAGCTTTTTTTATCTCTTGCTTTAACTCTTTTTTTAATATATTTTTCATCTCTTTTTTAACATATTTTTTGATTTGGCTTTTTTCAATCATTTTAAATCCTTTTAGTTTATTTTATGGTATGTTAAATAAACTTAGATTAATATTAAACAAAAGATAAAAAAAGATGAAATGATGATTACCCATAATGATTTAATTAACCACTTGATACTGTCAAAAGCTTTATTATCAACTGATATTATTGAAGCTTTTAAACATATAGATAGGATAAATTTTGTTATCAATAAAAATATTTCGAATGTATATGGGGATTATCCATTAGAGATTGGGTATTCTCAAACTATATCACAGCCATCAACTGTTGCTTTAATGATGGAGATGCTAGAACCAAAAAAAGGGGACAAAATTTTAGATATAGGTAGTGGCTCTGGGTGGTCAACTGCACTTCTTGCATTTATTGTTGGGGTTAGTGGTTCTGTTGTTGGAATTGAAAGAGTTGAACAACTTGTAGAGTTTGGTAGTAGTAATCTTAAAAAATTTAAATTTAAAAATGCAAAAATCATTCAAGCTGGAGATAAATTAGGTATCCCTAATGAAACATTTGACCGAATTTTAGTATCTGCTGCAGCTGAGAATTTCCCGTATGAGTTAATAAAACAATTAAAAACAAATGGAAAACTTGTAATTCCAGTAAAAAATTCAATTTTTGAAATTACTAAAAAAGAGGATGGAATGATTGAAGAGATTGAACATTATGGTTTTAGATTTGTACCTTTAATTGTATAAAATATTAAAATGTTTAATATTAAAATGAATAATATTAAACATTATTGTGCTAGCATTACTATATAAGATGAACAAAAAATTATAGATATGGAGAGTGTTATGAAATATATAAAGTTTTTTAGTGAAATATGTATAAAAGATATATCTTTAGTTGGTGGAAAAAATGCAAGTTTAGGTGAGATGTATAGTACTTTGAAAAATCTTGATGTAAAAGTACCAAATGGAATCGCTACAACTAGTGAAGCTTATTGGCTTTTTATTAAAGAGAATAGTTTAGAAGATAAGATTAAATCTATTTTAGAAGATTTAGATATCAAAGATACAAAAAATTTACAAAAAAGAGGTAAAAAGATTAGATCTTTAATCTTAAATGCCAAACTTCCTTTAGTTTTAGAAGATGAGATAAAAGAATCATATAAAATATTATCTAAAAAATATAATAAAAAAAATGTAGATGTGGCTGTAAGATCTTCAGGAACCGCTGAGGATTTACCTGATGCTAGTTTTGCAGGTCAGCAAGATACTTTTTTAAATATAAATACTCAAAAAGAGCTTTTAGAAGCTGTGAAAAAATGTTATGCCTCTTTGTTTAATGATAGAGCAATAAGCTATAGAACAAGTAGGGCCTATGATCACTTAAAAGTTGCCTTATCTGTTGGTATTCAAAAGATGGTAAGAAGTGATAAAGCAAGTAGTGGAATAATGTTTACTGTTGATACAGAGTCTGGTTCAAAAGATTTAATTATGATAAATTCTATTTTTGGACTCGGAGAAAATATTGTTGGGGGCAAAGTTATACCTGATGATTTTATTGTTTTTAAACCAACTCTTAAAAAAGGTATAAACACAATATTAAAAAAACAATTAGGCTCTAAAGCTAAAAAGATGGTATATAGTGGAATAAATCAAGATAAAACCAAAAATATTTCATTACCAAAAAAAGAGCAAAAAATTTTTTCTATTAGTGATGATGAGATTATAAAATTAGCTCAATATGGTTTAAAAATAGAGGAGCATTACTCTAAACTTGCTGGTTGTTACAGAGCTATGGATATAGAGTGGGCAAAAGATGGAGATAGTGGTGAACTGTTTATTGTTCAGGCACGCCCAGAAACTGTTCAAAGTAAGGTAGAAAAATATATATTAAAGAAATATAACCTTTTATCAAAAGAATCAGATAGAAAGATTTTAATTTCAGGTCAAGCTGTTGGAGATAAAATTGGTTCTGGAAAAGTAAAAATTATAACCAAACTATCACAGGGCCATCTTTTTAATGAAGGAGATGTATTGGTTGCAAATACTACAGATCCTGATTGGGAACCATTGATGAAAAAAGCATCAGCAGTAGTAACCAATAAAGGTGGAAGGACTTGCCATGCAGCAATTGTTGCAAGGGAGATAGGTGTACCTACAATTGTTGGTTCCATAAATGCCACAAAACTTTTAAAAGATAATGATAAAGTAACGGTTAGTTGTAGTGATGGTGAAAATGGTTATATTTATAAAGGGATTTTAAAGTACGAGATTCAAGAGATAAACTGCAAAAATATAAAAGAGCCAAAAACAAAACTTTTTATGAATGTTGGAGATCCACAAAAAGCGTTTTTATTTGCAAAACTACCAAATCAAGGGGTAGGGTTAGCTAGGATGGAGTTTATTATAAACAACTATATAAAAGCACATCCAATGGCTTTATTTGATATGCAAAATGGGAAAAAAGTTGAAGATGAAAAAGAGATAAAAAAATTTATAAAAGGTTATAAAGACCCCCAAAGTTTTTTTGTAAATAAATTAGCCCAAGGTATTGCTATGATAGGGGCTGCTTTT
This sequence comes from uncultured Arcobacteraceae bacterium, assembly GCA_965603755.1. Taxonomy (GTDB): domain Bacteria; phylum Campylobacterota; class Campylobacteria; order Campylobacterales; family Arcobacteraceae; genus JAIOSF01. Next base: position 29,579 of record CBFDEF010000003.1, on the reverse strand, counting down.
TATCCAAAACCTGTAATTGTACGAACAAGTGATTTTAAATCAAATGAGTATAAAAATATGCTTGGTGGAAAACTTTATGAACAAGATGAAGAGAATCCAATGATAGGTTTTAGAGGAGCTAGTAGATACTATTCTAAAGAGTATCAAAAAGCTTTTGAGTGGGAGTGTGAAGCTTTAAAAAAAGTAAGAGATGAGATGGGTCTAACAAATATTAAACTAATGCTCCCATTTGTAAGAACTCCTGTTGAGGGTAAAAAAGTTATAAAAATAATGAATGAAAAAGGTTTAGTTCAAGGTGAAAATGGTTTAGAAATTTATGCAATGTGTGAGATACCAAGTAATGTGATTTTTGCAGATGAGTTCTTGAAAATATTTGATGGATATAGTATAGGTTCAAATGACTTAACACAATTAACTTTAGGGGTAGATAGAGATAGTGCATTAATATCGCATATCTTTGATGAGAGAAATGAAGCTGTAAAAAGAATGATAAAGATGGTTATAAAAGCGTGTAAAAAACAAAATAAATATATAGGGATTTGTGGGCAGGCACCATCTGATTATCCTGAGATAACTAAATTTTTAGTTAAAAATAAGATTGATTCAATCTCTTTAAATCCAGATTCATTACTTAAAATGAGACAAGTGGTAGTTGAGTTAGAAGCACTTTAGGTTTATTAGTTACACTATGTTTATTTCAAATTAAAATATATTTTAAAAGGGTGAAAAAATGATTTATGAGTTATCAAATCCAGTTACAAAAAATTTAATTACAAAGTTAAGAGATCAGAAAACAGATGCTATTGCATTTAGGCATACAATTACGGAACTTACAAAACAACTTGTATATGAAGCTTTAAAAGAGTTTCCTTATATTTCAAAAACTATAGACACTTGGCAAGGTGAAAAAAGTTTTGATGCTATTGATGAAAAGAATATTGTAGTTGCTACAGTTTTACGAGCCGGTATGCCTATGCTTGATAGTGTTATTGAACTATTACCAGATGTAACAGCTGGATTTTTAGCAATGAAAAGAGATGAGATTACACATAAAAGTGTATTGTACTATGACAGATTACCTGATTGTAAAGATAAAATAGTTCTTTTAGTAGATCCTATGTTAGCAACTGGAGGTTCTATGTGTGATGCTATTGAAGTTATAAAAACAAAAGAACCATCAAGAATAATAACACTAAATATAATAGGCTCTCCCGAGGGTTTAAAAGTTGTAGAATCAAAATATAATGATGTTGATATTTTTATAGCACAAATTGATGAGAAACTAAATGAAAATAAGTTTATTATTCCAGGACTGGGTGACGCAGGAGATAGGTCTTATAATACTCCTGAAGATTTATAGCTAAAGGTAGCTTTAGTCTGTTGTTAATGGTATCTCTATTATAAAATTTGCACCTTTGTATTTTTCATCTTTATAATTATATTCTACATTCTTAACATAAATTTTTCCATGGAGATGTTTAGTTATAATAGATTGTGTCATATATAAACCTATCCCTGTACCTTGACTTTTATGTTTAGTTGTAAAATATGGTTCAAATATTTTATCAATAATATCATTAGGTACTCCACCACCATTGTCTTTTATCTCTATATACAGAATCCCTTTTTTTTCATATACTTTTATAAATATTAATCTTTTTCTATCTTCAAGTGTTATAAGTATATCTTTTGCATTTTTTATAATATTTAAAAGTGCTTGTGTCAATTCATTTTCTAATGCAAAAATATGAATATCAGCTATATCCTCTATGATATTAATATTATTTGTTTTAAAAGATGCAGATATTAGGTCTTTTGTTTTGTTAATAATAGATTGAATAGAAAATTCACTTTTCACTTTATTGGGCGTAAAAAAGTTTCTAAAGTCATCTATTGTTTGTGATAGCTGTTTAGTTTGTTGCACAATATTATCAGCATATTTATTAAACTTTTCACTATTCATATCATCAAATTCAATATCCGCTTTCATATTATTTGCCCACATAGCAATAATAGCTATGGGTTGTCTCCATTGGTGAGCAATATTTCCTATCATCTCCCCCATTGAAGCCATTTTTGATTGTTGATATAAAATTTCTTCTTGCTCTTTATGCTCTGTAATATCTCTCCATGTTGAATTGCTATAGATAATTTCACCATTTTCGTCTCTAATTGCTGAACTATTAAGTAGGATATATATATTCGTTCCATCCTTTTTTATTATCTGTAATTCAGCATTATTAACAACTCCTGTTTTCTTAAATAAATTAAATGCTTTATGTACATCATCAATACAATCAGGATGAAATAGTTCGAAAATCTCTTTACCTATTATATCTTTTTTAGAATATCCAAGTTTTTCTAATAATGTTTTATTACAAGTTGTCACTTTAGCGGTTTTAGCATCAACTGATATATACATATCAGGTGAGTTATTATATAAATCTAAGTATTTCTCTTCAGAAGTTTGTAGCTTTTTTGTTCTATCATAAAATGATTTTGAAAGTATCTCAAGCTCATCATTTGTTCCCAAAGGTTCATAATTTTTATCCTCATAACCTTTTTCAACTCTATTAAAAAGTTTTAAAATTGGATTTGTAACTGAGATTGCCAATATATATGAAATTGATATTCCAATTATTAAAACAAATAGTCCTAAATAAGACAACTTAAATGCAGCATCTTTTATTGGCAATAAATAGTGAGATTCTAAAATTCCCATCTCCAGAAATATTCCCAGTTTCTTAAATATAGGGGATATGTTTTGAGTTAATTGGTAACTATAATAGTTTTTATTTTTGTTAAAGTTATTACTATAAATTGATCTATTTTCTTTTATAAGTTTAATATATGATAACTTTCCATTAGGTATATATTTATTGATGATATCATTAAAATTATATTCTGCAATTAAAGAGCCTTGCGTTGTATTATAATATTTTATTGGAGATATTACTATTAGTTTATTGTGAGCTTTTTCCAAATAATATGTAGTTTCCCCCATAGCAAGTGATCTTCTAAGATGCAAAGAATCTTTATACTGTGGAATATCATCTTGTGTTTTAAATATAGCTTTACCGTCAAAATCAACTACATGTAGGGTTATTACATTTTTATCATAAATAAAGTTTTTAACCAAAGGGGTAAGATATACATCTCTACCATCCTCATCTATTAATGAATTTATCATCAGATCATGTTTCGCAAAAAGCTTTGTGTTCTCAATCAGATAATCAAGACGCTGTTCAATTTTATGCTGTATAGAATCAGCTTGATACCCAAGTGAGAGTTGTGCCTGATTTTTCATATTATTTGTAACTAAATATGTCGCAAAAGCTATCATTACAAGTATACTTACTGTAACTAAACCTGAAAATTGCAGTATTATTCTATTTTTAATACTTTTGTTATTTGTCTGTTTTTGTTTATTCATATTTTATATTACTCTTTTACAGGTATAATTGAACCATTGATATCATATTTTGCCATAAAAAAGTCTTTTTGATCTAATGCTTCATGATCTGTATGATTAAATGGTTTTTTATAGATTTTAACAGCACCTTTGTAAAGTAAAATATTTTCCAAAGCTTTTTTAATTTTTGATCCCTCAAATGAATTAGCATTTTTAATTGCAATAGCAAGCAGATTCATAGAATCATATGCTTGTGCAACTCCTGTTGGAACTGCTATATCTTTTATCGAAGATTTACGATATTGCTTTAGATAATTTAAAGCAAGCTTTTTGGAAGTTTTATTTTGTGACTTTAAAAAAGAGAAAGTTTGTATAAACTTTAAATCAATATCTTTAAGGTACTCTTCATTTATCTTAAAAAAATTAGCACCTATGATACCCCAGTGAGATATTATCGGAAGATAAAATTTTCTTTTCCCCATTTTGTTTACAAACTTTGTCCCCTCATGTGGATCAAGAATCATAATAATTGAATCGGCATCTTGTTTTTTTATAGTTGAAACTATTTGTTCAAAATCATTTTTACCTCTATTTACTATAATCCCTTTAGGAACTTTAAGACCTTTACTCATAAAATAGTTTTCAATATGTTTTAATGCACCTCTTCCCCAAATAGAGTTTTCAACTACAATTGCTGGATTTTTGTATTTTTTTAAAGTCTCTTTTGCTAAAAATCTTGTAGCATACTTATCATTTAATGAAACTCTAAAAAGATAATTCTCTTTATATCCATTATCTATAATCTTTGATGCTGCTGCCCATGGTGAGATAAATGGCATTTTCCCTTTTTGAATAAATTTTATATTATTTGAGATAATGGCACTATGTTTACCACCAATTATAGCTTTTACCTTTGGATTATCAATAAACTCTTTGAGATTTTTTTCACCTTTTGTTGCCAGTGCCATATGATCCTTTACAATAAGAACAACTTTTTTTCCAAGTAATCCACCTTGTGAATTTATCTCATCAATTGCGAGTTGGGCTCCCCTTTTTATAGCTAGTCCTACGTCCTTTGCACCAATGGAGAGATTTGTATTTATCCCAATTATTACACTATTGTCATCTCCATATTTCTTATTTAATATCTCTTGAGTTTTAGAGATGATCTGTGAACCTATAGTATCTTCATACATTTTTGTAATATATTTTGTTGCATCTGCAAATTTTTGTTTTTGCTCTTTAGTCAAAGTGTGGATATCTACTCCAGCTTTTCTTATAGTATCTAAAAATACAGCCTCTCTTTTTTGAGTTTCAATTCTCTCCCAAGATGTTACCTCTTTACCAGTGTTGATTAAAATCTCACCTATATCTATAGGAAGTTTTGACATAGTTTTTTTGCTAATTGTAAATACATAAGGTAAATACGCATGTTCACTTATTGTAAGATTTGATTGTACTTCATAAAATTTCATATTTACTATTGCTACAAGTGGATTTTCTTGACCATCAACAACTTTGTCTTTTAATGCATCTCTTGTGGCGTGAAAATCAATAGGTATAGGTTGCGCACCTAAAGCTTTAAACTGCTCCATAATAATACGACTTTTCATCACTCTAATTTTCTTACCTTTAAAATCATCTGGAGATAGTAGTGGTTTATTTCCCGTAAAATGTTTAAATCCATTTTCAAAAAAAGATACACCCACAAGGTCAATGCTATCAAGATCTTTTAAAATCATTTGGCCTGGTTCACCATCTAGCAACAAGTAAGCATCTTCTCTTGTTGGAAATATGAAAGGGAGGTCTGCATATTGCATAGATGGTACAGGTACACTCATCTTTGCTGTTGGAGTAAGTAAGATATCTATCTTCCCTGCTCTTGCTAACTCAACCATTTTATGGTCATTACCAAGTTGCTGTGCAGGGAATATCTTTATTTGAACTTTATTATTAGTTTTTTCTTTAACTTTTTGTGCAAATAAAACTGAAGCTTCATGTAGAGCACTATTTATCGGAAGATTATGTGCCATCTTAAGTTTGATAATATTTTCTTGCTTAGCTTGAGTATCATTTGAAACCAAAGTTTTATCTTTACTTTGATTAAGGTTTAAAATAAGCAAAATAAAAACGACCAATAGTGACAATGCACCTAACAATAGAACTGATTTTTTCATGGCGTCTTATCCCTTGTATTGTAATATTAATTATTATAACTAATTTATATTGAATTTCAATAGTAACTAAACAAAATAAGAAAAAATGATTAGTGTATTGTACTATTATAGATTAGATGATAATTACTACTTATGATAATTTAATAATAAAGATATCAATATAATTTATCATTTATATTAGCTTTATATAGTATGTTTAGTTAGTTTGATGTACAATAATAGTAACTATAATAAAGGATGATATGGATGGCATATTACACATCATATGGTGCAGCAGGTGAGGTAACTGGATCTTGCCACTTATTAACAATTGGAAAGATTAAAATCTTAATTGATTGTGGGATGTTTCAAGGTGAAGAGAGTGAGTTAAACTTTGAGCCATTTGGATTTGATCCAAAAGATATAAATTATTTAATTGTTACTCATGCTCATTTAGATCATATTGGTAGAATCCCACTTTTAGTTAAGGCAGGATTTAATAAAACAATTATATCCACACGAGCTACTAGTAGTATTGCCATTTTGATGCTAAAAAACTCAGCAGGAATATTGGAAACTAAAAAAAAGGTACTGTATAATATGAATGATGCAGAAGCTGCACTTGCATATTTTGGTACTTATTTAGAGTGTGATGGGACTATGAAATTAGATGGTGATATAAAAATAACTTTTAAAAATGCTGGGCATATTTTAGGGGCTGTTAGTGTTAAAATAGAATTTGAAGATGAGGGTATGTCAAAAAGTGTTATATTTTCAGGTGATATTGGACAAAATGAAAGGGTTATAACTGCCCCAATTCAATTTTGGCATGATGCAAACTATCTTTTTGTTGAGTCTACATATGGTTCAAGAGTTCATGATGATTTAAATATTTCCATAGAAAATTTTAAAATTCAAATCTTAGAAACTTTAACAAATGGTGGAACAGTCGTAATACCATCATTTGCACTTGAAAGAACGCAAGAGATACTTTACATTTTAAAGGATATGAGTGAGGCTGGTGAACTTGAAGATATTCCTGTTTATCTCGATGCACCTTTGGCTATTAATGTAACTAAAACATTTACAAACTATCCAAAACTTTTTTCATATCAAGTTATGAAAATAATTAATTGCGGTGAAAATCCATTTGATTTTAAAGAGCTTATCCATACATATACCAAAGAGGAATCCCAGAAAATAGTTACACATATTGGTCCTAAGATTATTATTGCAGGAAGTGGTATGTGTGAAGGTGGTAGGGTAAATTATCATTTAATTAAATATCTACAAGAAAAAAAGAATTTAGTTTTATTTGTTGGATTTCAAGTAAATACAACACTTGGTTATAAAATATCAAGTGGAAAAGGTAATATTAAGATTCTTGATACTGATATAAATGTTAAAGCTGAAATTGGATATGTATCTGGTTTCTCTGCACATGCAGATCAAAAAGAGATTATAGAGTGGATTGAAACTATTAAAAATCTTTATTGTGTTTATTTAATACATGGAGATAAACCACAACTAGAAGCACTAAAAGAAAAAGTAAAAAGTGAATTAAAAGAGAAAGTACATATTGTAAAAATGGGTGAATTAATACACCTGTAAGGATAAAATAATGAGAGATTTAGAAAAAGAGTTTTTAAATAATAAAGACAAAGAGAAAGATATTTGGCGTTTATTTAAAATTATTGGTGATTTTACTGATGTGTATGATGAGTTAAGTACACTCCCACCTGCAATATCAATTTTTGGAAGTGCAAGAACACCAGCATCACATAGATATTATAAAGATGCTTATAAATTATCAGCCATACTATCTAAACAAGGGTATGCTATTATGACAGGTGGTGGAGATGGTATTATGAAAGCTGGAAATAAAGGTGCAAAGATTTCTGTTGGGCTACATATCAAACTTCCAAATGAACAAAAAATGAATAAGTTTGTAAAAATTTCACTTAACTTTAAATACTTTTTTACAAGAAAAGTAACATTTCTTAAATATTCTGTCGGTTTTATTGTTATGCCTGGTGGTTTTGGTACACTTGATGAACTCTCTGAAGCTTTGTGTTTGGTTCAAACAAAAAGGATGGGAGATTTTCCTATTATACTTTTTGGTAAATCTTTTTTTGAGCCACTTGAAAGTTTTTTTAAAGTAATGTTAGAGCATAAGTATATAGATGAGAAAGATATGAAATCTTATCTTATTACTGATTCTGTTGAGGAAGCTGTTGAATATATAGAAAAATCAAGATTTAATAATAACAATATCCAATTACGAAGATCAAATGATGAAAAATAAAGAAAATTATAATCAACTTACTAAAGAGCTTGAATTAACTTTAAAAGATAGTTTATTTGATCAAGAGTGTGCTGTTGAGACGATAGTAAGAACTTTAGTTCAATCATATACGTTAGAATCAAAAAGTAAAGTAAAACTTTTATTTACATTTATAGGATCAGCAAATAGTGGTAAACATTATGCTTGTGAGCTTTTAGAAAAATTAAATCCTAAAATGGATCAGCTAAAAACATTTTATATGGAGCAGTATAGCGGTGGATCTGGTATTGATCAATCGCTAGTGATAAGTTTTCAAGAAGATGTTATCTCTTTTGTACAAAATAATCCAAATGCAATTTTGGTATTTGAAGATATTGAAAAAGCAGATTTACAGGTACAGTTGTCTTTATTTACACTTCTTACTAATAATGAGGAAAATGGTACATCATCAAATGAAAAAGCTGAAATTGATTTTTCAAATATTACTGTAGTAGTAATGACAACACTTTTATCATCTTTATTACAAAGAAAAGATTTAATAAAACTACTTAAAAATGATCCTCTACAAGCACACACTTTAGTTATGGAACATTTGGCAAAAGAGAAGATACCTGTTGGTGATAGTGTAGATATAGCTTTAGATAAAAAGTTACTTTCATTGTTAAATGAACATACTCTTATCCCTTTTAATAAATTAAGTTTAAAAGCGTTAATAAAAATAGGGGCAAGAACATTACATCATATGTCACAAGAGTTTATTAAAAAAAGTGGTATTACTATTGAGTATGAGGAGTTTGATAAAATCATATCTTTATTGACTCTATCTTTAGCCCCATATATAAATGCAAGATACATAAAACAAAAAATTCCAAAACTTATGTTTAATCATATATATGATACTTTAAAATTAAAAGATGATATAACTCAAGTATGTTATGAAGTGTCAAAAGAGGCAAAACTATTTTTAGAAGATATACTAAATGATGAAGAAAAATTCCTAAAAAAAATAAATAAACAACAAAATAGAATTAGTTTAGAGTGGCAGATAACTTGTAGTGATGGCGTAGCACAATGTTTAATAAAGAGTGCATCCTATTTAAAAGAGGAATTAAGTATACAAAAAGATGATGGGTTACATGTTTCAGATATAAAGTTTAATGATATAGCAGGGCATAAAAAAGTAAAAGATGAATTAAAACAGATAATTACACTATTAAAAGAGCCTCAAAGATTAAAGCATTTTGATTTAACAATACCAAAAGGGATGTTTTTGTACGGTCCATCAGGTATGGGTAAAAAACTATTATCAAGAGCTTTTGCAAGTGAATTAAATATGCCATATATTGTTGTAAGTGGTTCAGAATTGTTTAATGCGAATAATATACATAAAGCATATTCTCATGCATATAGTTCAGCACCTGCAATAATAATTTTAGAGGATATTGATATTCAAGGTATTGTTGGTGGAATTATATCTACAATGAGTCTTGAACCAATAATTGAAGAGTTAGATTCCCTTATTCAAAGTTTTGATTCTCCAATTTTTACAATCATAACAGTAAGTTCAAATGCCAATATTTCAGAGGATCTTCTAAGAGCAAATAGGATTGATATACAAATAGAGGTTCCAAAACTTGATATGGAAGCTAGAAGATTTTTTATTAAAGATATTTTAAAAAAACCACATGATAAAAATATTGATATACAAAGAGTTGTTAGATATATATCAGGAATGGGTGGAAATGAGTTAAAAAGAATAGGGCAGGAGGCGTCATTATTTGCGGCAAGAAATGGTTTAAAAGAGTTAACAGAAGAGATACTATTAGAGCAGATAAATATTATAAAATATGGTACAAAACTTGAAAATAAACAGATACGAGATATAGAAACATCTATGTCAAAAACTGCTTATCATGAAGCTGGTCATGCTGTTTTATCCTATACACTTTTACCAAAAATTAAAATAGAGCAAGTAACAGTGGCTCCTCGAAGTGAAGCTTTAGGATTTGTATCTTATCACAATGAAGACTATATAGATGCAACATCAAAAGATGAACTGTTTAGCGATGTATGTGTTTTATTAGCTGGAAGAATTGCAAAAATGGAAAAGTATGGTGAAGATGGTATGGAAACTGGTGCTATCAATGATTTAGAAGTAGCTACAACACAGGTTTATGCTGCAATTGCTTTGTTTGGGATGGATGAGGAGTTAGGCTATATAAATGTGGCAGGTTTAGAAACAGGACAGGGAAAACCAATATTAAGTGAAAAAATTGAGGAGCGTATTTTAGTATGGATAAAAAAAGCTACTAAAGTGACAAAAAAAGAGGTTAAAAGACTGTGGAAAGCTATAGATGCAGTTGCACAAGAACTTATAAAAAAAGAGATGATAGATGGTGAAGAGTTAAAAACTATTATTGAAGACAATAGTTAATTTTATCACTTAGCAGAAGCTAAAATAGCATTGTTTAGGTGATTATTTATACGATGGATATGGATACTTACTCGACGAAGCCAGCGTATAGCTTCTAACTTGTCTGAACCATCTGGTACATCAATCTCCCCTTTGGCTATTTTATTAGCTATTTCTTTACGATAATTATGCATCTTTTTATGGATAAAAGATGCTGCTTTTTTACTGCTTTGTTTTGCTTTATCCCATTGGTTTGTTTCATTGTATTTTATAATCTCTATAATAGTTTTACTTAACAATTTTACTATATCATCCAACTCTTTTGTTTTTTTAGCAGCGACTGCTCTATCCTCCTCCTCTTCACATCTTTCATGAAGTCTTTGTAGGTGATCAAGTATATGAATAAGTGAAATAAGATAATCCCAATTTGCACCATCTTTATAATGTAGATGAATCTTATCTATATAAGCTTGGGTATCATCTAGTGCATTTTGTAGCTCTTTTATATCCATACGAGCTGATGTTGGATTATTGTTAATAATTGTATTTATGTGTCCTAAAATAACAATAAACTCTTTATTTACACTTTTTAATAACTCATTTAGAGCTAACTTTGGCTCTTTTAAAAGTATATCATCTAAACTATTGATAAAGATATTATTTTTCTCTTTAACAAAACTCTTTATTAAAGTAGCAAATTGATTGGTAAAAGGCAAAATAATAAAAACAGATAAAAGGTTAAAAAAAGTATGAAAAGCAACTAATGCTATCTCACTGTTTTCCATTAAAGAGTTAGGTTCTATATATTCCCAAAATACAACATAAGGGGTGATAAGAAGAAAAGCTACAGATGCAGAAAATAAATTATAAACAACATGTGAATACCCTGTACGCTTAGCATTTATATTTCCACCAATAGTAGCAATAAGGGCTTTAATAGTAGTCCCAACATCCATACCTATAACTAAAGCGGCTGCTTGTTCAAAATTAACAGCTCCTGCATATAAAAGTGTTAATGTAGCAGCTACCCCTGCACTTGAAGCTTGAGTGATCATAGTAACAATAATACCAATTCCAATAAGCTGAAGACGACCAACAATTGAATCTTGCGGAAGTATATCAGGAGTTATAATATTTTCAAACCCAGCAACACTCTCTTGCATCATAGCGATACCGACAAAAATAAGTCCAAAACCAGCTATAGTAAAACCTATAGAAGCTACACGACCTTTTGCAAAAAGTTTTAAAATAGCTCCCAAAAGAATAAATGGCAAAACAATAGTTCCCAGATTAAATTTAAATCCAAAAAGAGCAACAATCCAACCCGTTATAGTAGTTCCAATATTTGCCCCAAAGATGATACCTAAAGATTGTGAAAAAGTGATTATCCCAGCACCTACAAAACCAATAGCAGCAACAGTTGTAGCACTTGAAGATTGCAGTATTGCAGTCATAAAAGCCCCACTTGCAGCACCTTTATAGGGACTATTAGTAAAACGTAACATAGTCATTCTTAAAGTATCTCCAGCAATTGATTGTAAACCATTAGTCATAATGATAAGTCCAAGTAAAAATATACCAAGACCCCCAGAACTTGTAACAATAACAATTAATTCAGAAGAATCAAACATATTAAAACCTTAATTAAATAAATCTTATAATTATGTTAGCATAAAGTTCGGATATTTATTATTAAACTTATTATGTATTTAAAACTTATTGTTAGAGTATTTTAGGGTATTATTTGAGAACTATAGAGTTATTTAAAGAATTACTTTATGTGAATTTTATATGTTAAAATTAAAAAAGGATAAATTATAAATTTATCCTTTTTATTTATTTGTACTAGTTAAAAGATTATATTTTTTGTAAAAAAGTAAATTTAGCACCATTTTCTACATTGCAAACAGTTAAGCTACCATTGTGTTTTTGTGCAATTTGACTACTCATGTATAGTCCTATTCCTGTACCTTTACCTTCCTCTTTTGTTGTTACATTTGCTTTAAATATATCTTCTATAACATGTTCTGGTATTCCACCAGCGTTGTCAATTATCTCTATTGTTTTATTTGTATCATCTTTTAAAAGATTTATTTTAATCTCTCTATTTTTTGTATTATGCTCATTAAATGCATCTTTTGAATTATTTATAATATTTAAAACAAGATGTTTAAACTCATTTTCTACACCTATTAAGTTAAAGTTTCCAATATCATTAATAGTAATAGTAATTCTATTTTTTACAAATTCATCTTTTACTAAAAGTAAAACTTTATTTATCATCTCTTTTATATTAAATTCAGAAGCTTCTTTATTAGGTCTAAAAAAGCTTCTAAACTCATTTAAAGTACTTGTCATGTGTTTTACTTGTGATGAGACCTTACTTTGAAAATCATTTATATATTCTTGATTGATTAAACCATCTTCATAATCATAGTTTATCATGTCTACTTGCATATTTATTATATTTATAGGTTGTTTCCATTGGTGTGCAACGGCATCCATCATTTCACCCATAGAAGCTAGTTTAGATTGTTGAAGAAGCATTTTTTCTTTCTCTTCTCTCTTTTTTATCTCCTCTTCAACTTTTAATTCTAAATGATTTTTGTACTTATCAAGCTCCTCATTTAGTTTAATCAATTTTCGCTGTTGTTTATCACTTTGTTCCATAATCTTATCAAGTCTTTTACTTTTTCTTTTATAATTAGTTAAAAGTATTTCTAAATTATCTTTTAAGTTTACATAATCTTCATCTAAAAACTTCTCTATAAATTCTATCGTAGTGTCTTTTTTTATTTCCATACCCTATCTTCCCTAATAACTATGTTATTTGATAATTATATCACAAATAATATTAAAATATATTTTTAAATTATTTTGTTAAGCTTTCTACAAGTTTTAAAAGTTTATTATCAATTTTAAATATATCTTTAACAACATCATTTACATTTAAAAAGCTAAATTTTGAGTGTTTAAAGACAATAATTTCATTTACTTTATTATCGATTATCTTATCAATTGAGTATGTTATAAATTCAAATGCCATAAGTCTATCATATACACTGGGACTGCCACCTCTTTGAATATGTCCAAGTTTCATATCTCTTACTTCAATATCCAAATCATTTTTAATCCACTGTTTTACTTTCTCAGTAGCATTTGTACCTTCAGCTACTATTGTTAAAACATACCTTCTCCCATCTCTTATCTCTTTTGATAATCTTTTTTGCAAAGAATCTAAGTTATATTCTATCTCAGGTATAATACAAACTTCAGCACCACTAGTAAGTGCAGATACCAATGCTAAATACCCACATTTTGCTCCCATAGTTTCAACTACAAAGGCTCTTTTAAATGATGAGGAGGTATCTCTTATATCATCCAATGCATTTTTTATAATATTTAATGAAGAATCAACACCAAGACAATAATCTGTACCATTTATATCGTTATCAATAGTTGATGGTATCCCAATAAAAGATATATCAAACTCTTTGCAAAAAATATCCATAGCTCTAAAACTACCATCGCCACCTAATACTATAAGTTTGTCAATATTAAAATATTTTAAACTTTTATATGCTTTATCCCTATTTGAATATTCATAAAATCTCTTTGATCTAGATGTTCGAATAATTGTTCCACCAAGATGAATAATTCCTGCTACATCTTTATGTTCAGCTTTTTTAATATTTTTATCAATTAATCCATCAAGTCCATCATATATAAAATAAGGAGTAATATTTTTACTATAAGAGTAATCAACAAACTTTTTTATTGCAGGATTCATACCTGAACAATCTCCACCTGAACACATAATTGCAATTGAACTCATTTTCTTACCCCTTTTTAAATCTATTTTTAAAAGTACATTTTTGACATAACTCTTCTACTGCTATATTATTTTTAAAACCATCTACTATACCAACAGCTTTTTTAGAGTTTAAGATAGCTTCAAGTTCAGTATTATTAAGATTACCTAGGTTTATACATCCAAAACTATCTAAACAGCATGGAGTAACAACACCAGATGATAAAATAGCAATTTGTGATGTTAATCCATGGCAATAACAATTTGATCTCTCTGTATCCTTTAAACTTGGCCATTTAAAATATTTATCAAAGTCAATTAATATTTGATTTTCTAATCTAATTGGTTTATTAAAATCAATTTTTGAAAGATCAATATTAAACTTAGAAGAGAGTAGGGTAAAAACTTTTGAATTAAACTCATTTTCACTATTTTTGTCATCTAAGTTCCATAATCTAAAATTTATAAAATTATGAATTTTATTTTTGAGTTTTAAATCACATAAATTAAACATTGGAAGTAAAAACTGCTCAAGCGATATATTCATCTCATTTTTATTATAGCTGTTAAGTGAAAAATTTATCTGTTTAATTGCTTTATGTAAAAATAATTCAGGTTTAAATTTATTTAGATAATAACCAGTTGTTGTAATATGAACTTTAAAGTTATGTTGCTGAGCAATATTTAAATAGTTTTCTAAGTTAGAGAGAGTCAATGGATCACCAAATACATGAAATGCTAAATTTGAAGTATATGGTTTTAGTTGTTTTAATATATTTTCAAAGAGTTCTATACTCATAGTTTTAGAACTTGTATCTTTTGTTGGGCAAAAGTCACAACTTAGTCCACAAATATTTGTAAGTTCTATATAAACTTTATGAAATTTGTAATGCATTTTTAACTAAAGCTATATTTTGTTTTAGTTTTTCAACTCTTGATTTAAATTCATCTATATTATCATTATAGTGTGATGATTGAGATATTGCAATAAGTTTTTCATCAAAATGTATAATTGTTTGTTTTTGAATATCTTCATCAGTTAAACCAAGAAGCAGTTGTGGATTTTGTTTTTCTAACTTCATTATGGTATGCTCTAATGTGTATTTATTATCAATCTGAATTTTTAAATAGTTACACATCTCTATATATAAATTATCAACACTAGAAGCATATCTACTATAAATAGTTCCAGCAAAATCATTTAGATAGATATGATAGTTTTTATAGTTTGAAAAAAATTCTATTTTTTCATCATCACTAATATCTACATTTTCTTTATATACTTTATTTAACATATGGACTGTACTTATATATAGTATCTGACTACAGTTTTCTTTTATTTCATCTAAAAAATCATCTTTTTTCAATTATCAATCCTCATAAAAAAAGAGAGCTTAAAAAAGCTCTCTTTATAAATACTTTTTTATATTTCTATTCTACTTTATGCTTCTGGTCCAGAGGCTGTAAAATCAAAATCACTATCATCTGTTAAGTATTTTTTAAAGTTTTCTCTATACATATCAGCTAACTGATGAGAAGCTTTATCATATTCAACTTTATTTTCCCATGTATTTCTTGGGTTTAATACGTCAGTATCAACACCATTAAGAGTTTTAGGGATAGAAAGATTAAAAATAGGTAAAGTTTCAAATTCACTATTTTCTATATTTCCATCTAAAATACCATTAATACAAGCTCTTGTATTTTTAATACTCATTCTATGACCAGTACCATAAGCACCACCAGTCCAACCAGTATTTACAAGGTATACATTTACATTGTGTTTTTCTATTTTTTCACCAAGAAGTTTAGCATAAACTGTTGGATGAAGTGGTAAAAATGCTTCACCAAAACATGCACTAAATGTAGCAGTAGGCTCTTTTACACCTCTTTCAGTTCCTGCAACTTTAGCAGTATACCCACTTAAAAAGTAATACATAGCTTGTTCATTTGTAAGTTTAGAAACAGGAGGTAATACGCCATAAGCATCTGCAGATAGAAAAATAATATTTGTTGGATGTCCAGCTATACTACCTGGTTGAATATTATCAATATGGTTTATAGGATATGAAACTCTAGTGTTTTCAGTTTTTGATCCATCATTGTAGTCTACTTCGCCATCTTCATTAGCAACTACATTTTCTAATATTGCACCTTTTCTAATAGCAGCAAAGATTTCTGGTTCACTTGATTGATCAAGGTTGATAACTTTCGCATAACAACCACCCTCAAAGTTAAATACACCATCATCATCCCAACCATGCTCATCATCTCCGATTAAAGCTCTTTTTGGATCTGTTGAAAGTGTAGTTTTTCCTGTACCTGAAAGTCCAAAGAATAGTGCAGTATCACCTTTTTCTCCAACATTTGCAGAACAATGCATTGCCATCTTACCATCAAGTGGAAGCCAGTAATTCATCATAGAAAAAACACCTTTTTTCATTTCACCTGCGTACCAAGTACCACCAATTACAGCTTCATTTTCTTCTACATTAAATGCAACATAAACTTCAGAGTTTAAACCTTGTGCTTGCCAATCTTTATTTTCTGCTTTACATGCATTATATATAGTAAAATCAGGTGTAAAGTTTTCTAAATCTTTATCAGATGGAACAATAAACATATTTTTAATAAAATGTGCCTGCCAAGCTATCTCAGTAATAAATCTAACAGATTTTCTACTATTTAAACTTGAACCACAGTAAACATCAGTAATATAAAGATCTTTACCACTTAATTGTTCTTTCGAAGTGTTTAACAGAGAATCATATGTCTTTTGATCAACATATCTATTTACATCACCCCAAGATATATATTTTGAAGAAGGATCTGCATAAGCAAAGTATTTGTCTTTAGGACTTCTACCTGTAAAGATACCAGTATCTATCATTAAAGCACCACTAGAGGCAATTCTTGCCCCTTCATTTTCAACTGCATGGTCAATTAAAGTATCAACATCAAGGTTTAAATAAACCTGACCTACATTTTCTAAACCAAGTGAGTTTTTTATATCAGACATATATGTTTTTCCTAATTCTTATTTAAATATTGATAAAAGTACACCGGCTGCTACCGCTGAACCAATAACACCTGCAACATTTGGACCCATTGCATGCATTAATAATATATTCGATTTGTCATATTCTTGACCAACCTTACTTACAACCCTTGCTGACATAGGAACAGCTGAAACTCCAGCTGCACCAATTAGAGGATTGATTTGTTTATCTTTTGGACTTAATTTATTCATAAGCTTAGCCATAAGAACACCAGCTGCAGTACCTGCAGAAAATGCAATAAGACCGATAATCATAATTCCCATTGTATCAAGTACAAGGAATTTATCAGCTGCTAGTTTCGAACCAACACCAAGACCTAAAAATATTGTAACAACATTGATAAGTGCATTTTGCATTGTATCACTTAATCTATCTACAACACCAGATTGTTTTGCAAAGTTACCAAATGCAAATGCACCAATAAGTGGAGTTGATTCAGGTAATACTAAAATAGCCATCATTAATATTAAAATTGGTAAGAAAAGTTTTTCTAAATGATGAACTTTTCTAAGTGGTGGCATTTTAATTTTTCTTTCAGCTTCTGTTGTAAGTGCCTTCATAATTGGAGGTTGAATTACAGGAACAAGAGCCATATAACTATAAGCTGCAACCGCAATGGCACCAAGCATCTCAGGAGCTAGTCTATTTGCAATAAAGATTGATGTTGGACCATCAGCCCCACCAATAATAGAAATAGCACTTGCACTTTGTAAATCAAATCCAATCATAACTGCACCTACCAATGAACCAAAGATACCAAATTGTGCAGCTCCACCAAGGATTGCTGTTTTAGGGTTTGCCAAAAGTGGACCAAAATCGGTCATAGCTCCAACACCCATAAAAATTAAAAGTGGAAAGAATTCATTAGCTATACCCATATTATAAATAATACCAAGCATACCATGTTCTCCACCCATATTAGCCAATGGAATATTAGCTAATAATCCACCAAAGGCAATAGGTAATAAAAGTAAAGGTTCAAAACCTTTAGAAATAGCAAGGTAAAAAAGAATACCTACTATTATAAACATTATTAATCTACCCCAAGTTTGCTCAAATGTACTCATATGTCTTATATCTTTTGCATTTGGTTCAGATGTCATAACATCATCACTTGGACTTATTAAAGCATTTATTCCTGTTGTTTGATAAAAAGAGCTAACTAATTCACTTAGTGTTTTAGATTCGTACTCTTTTTTTTCAGTTTGCTCTGCTGTTGTATCTACACTACTTGCTAATAAACTAGTACTAAAAAGTGACATAATTAACATTAATAATATAGATATAATTTTTTTATTCATTGTTTTCTCCAAACTTTACTTTTCTACCAATTAGCCAATAACAACTATAGTTTGACCCTCTTCAACAGCATCATTTGGTTTAACAGGAACTGCAGTAATAGTACCAGCACAAGGAGCTTCAATATCAATTTCCATTTTCATAGCTTCTAAAATCGAGATAACTTGACCTTTTTCAACTTTATCTCCAACATTTACTAAAATTTTCCAAACATTACCATTTACAGAAGCTCCAACCTCTGTACCTGCTCCACTTGATGCAGGTGTAGCAACTGGTGCTTCTGTAGCAGCTGGTGCAACTACTTGAATATCAGCATTTCCTTCTGCAACTTGAACACTAAATTTCTTACCATCTACTACTACTGTATAATTTCCATCTGCCATTTTATTGTTTTCCTTTTTCTCTTCGTTATTACTTTCTTCTTCTATTTTTCTTATATTTAAAGGTGATTCACCTTTTAAGAATGCTATACCTTTTTCATCACATGAAGCTGCAATAAAAATATTCTCTTCGGTTGTTTCTAAACCTTCTATCTCAAGTCTCTCTTTCCAAGCAGCAATAGACTTTGTAACATCTTTATCTGCAATATCTAAAGGATTCTCTTTTGTAGGCTCTAGTTTTAGTTTATCAGAACATAATTTAACAATCTCTGGATTTGGTTCAACAGGTGTTTTACCAAAGTAACCAAGTACCATTTTACCATAACCTGGAGCAATTTGTTTCCATGGTCCAAACATAACATTTGCATATGCTTGTTGCCAGTAAAACTGAGAAACAGGTGTAACAGAAGTACCGTAACCACCTTTTTCAACAACCTCTTGCATCGCTTTAATAACTTCTGGGAATTTATCTAAAGTACCGCTATCTCTCATCATTTGAGTATTTGCAGTTAATGCTCCACCTGGCATTGGTGAGAATGGTATAAGCGGACTTACTTGTGTAGCCTCTGGTGGCATAAAGTAATCTTTTAAACAATCTTTTAATGTTTCTTGATATGTAAGTACCTTCTGAGTAGTTAATCCACCAAGGTCATACTTCGTACCTTTTGTAGCATGAAGCATAGTTAAAATATCAGGTTGACTTGTACCACCACTTACTGGAGAGTTAGCTAAATCAATACCATCAGCTCCTGCATCAAGTGCCGCTAAATATGCTGCAACTGATACCCCTGCAGTTTCATGTGTATGAAGTCTAATATGTGTATCTTCACCTAAAAGTTTTCTAGCCATTTTTATTGTTTCAAAAACTTTATTTGGATTAGCTGTACCACTTGCATCTTTGAAACAGATTGAATCATATGGTAAACCACTATCAAGAATTTTTCTTAACGTATTTTCATAAAATGTTACATCATGAGCACCTTCACAACCAGGTGGTAAATCCATCATTGTAACAACAGCTTCATGTTTTAATCCATGATTTTTAATACATTGTGCAGAATACTCTAAGTTATTTACATCATTTAGTGCATCAAAATTTCTAATTGTAGTTGTACCATGTTTTGCAAACATTTTTGCATGTAAGTCAACTAGTTCTCTACTTCCAGTATCTAACATTACAGTGTTTATACCACGAGCTAAAGTTTGAAGATTTGCATCTGGACCAACAATTTGTCTAAATTTATCCATCATATCAAATGCATTTTCTTGTAGATAGAAAAATAGTGATTGGAATCTTGCTCCTCCACCAAATTCAAAATGTGTTATACCCGCATCCTTTGCAGCTTCAACAGCTGGAAAGAAATCATTCATAAGAACTCTTCCTCCAAAAACAGACTGAAATCCATCTCTAAATGTTGTGTCCATTACATCAATATATTTTTTTGACATTCTAATTAACCTTTGTTATTGTTGTGGTGTATAATTGCGGCTGTGATTGCAGCAATAGTGTTTTTTTCATCATCAGATGGGCTTGGTTTCCAAGTATTTAAAACCTCTTTTGGTTTTTCAGGGAAATATTTTGCAATAAGTTTTGCTTGTAACTTTAATGCGAAAATCATTACTGTAAGGAATAAAAAAACTATCCCCATCCCTAAAGCCATAAATTTCAATGCTTCTGAAACTAAATTTACTTCTTCCATAATTCTACTCCATTTTATTTTGATAGTTTTGGTACGCTACCAAAAATTAAAATTTTAACATTTTATATTAATATTGCTTTATTAAATATTTATTTACTCTTTTATCTAATAAGAATTTTGAAAGTTTACATTTTGTAATTTTCTATAAAAATACATCTGCTAATTTAAGTATAATATTATCTAATTCATTGTTTAAATTTTTTATAAGTTTTGTCATTACATATCCTTTAAATTTATTTTAAATTATTGCATAAAAAAAACTTCATGCCTAAAAAGATTGCATATTGTAATGTTTTTTTATATTTTTAATATAATTTGTGATATAATTCATTTATATAAGGAGATATAATATGTTGTGTATTAATGAGATTATTGAAAAGTTAAGAGATGTTTTAAGTAGTGAAAGAGATAATGGAAAAGTTTTTGACAAAGAGATTGCAAATGTATTAGATCTAACTAGTGTTAATTTTGCAACAATGAAAAAAAGAAATAGTATCCCATTTTCAAATATACTTGACTTTTGTGCATTAAAAAAAATATCTATCAATTGGATGTTGTATGGACAAGACCCTAGTAGTTTAGTTGATAGTACAGATAAATATTGGATTAAATATTTTCCAACTATTAGTGTTAGTGCAGGGGGTGGTGCATATGAAGCTGATGATGAGTTTGAAAAATTAGATTTACCAGATTTTTTTGTAAATATAATTGGTGGAAAAGATAATATAAAAAATATAGAAGCTATAAATGTTACAGGTGATAGTATGGAACCTACATTAAATAATGGAAACATTATATTTATAGATAAAACAAAACAAGATGTATCTAAAGATGGAATATATGCTTTTGTAAATGAAAATGGTTTATTTGTAAAAAGGATGCAAAGGAGAATTGATGGCTCTTTAGATATTATATCTGATAATAAGGAATACCCTGTGCAGATTGCAGAAAAGAGTGATATAAACATACTTGGGAAAGTAGTAAGTTCTATAGGTAAAGTTTTTTAAGCTTTAGTGTAAGGATAGATTAGTTATAATTTAGTTTATATTAATAATTTAGGAGTAAATAGTTGGATAGTTATCCCCCCATATTTATGTTAAAAAGAAGTAGTTGTAAAGGGTATTTGTGGAATATCTAATATTTTTATTTGTTGTAGTTATTACTGTTTCATTTTTGTGCTCAGTATTAGAATCAGTATTATTATCTACGAATGTATCTTATATATCAGTTCTTGAAGAAAGTAATCCGACTGCTGGTAAGCTTTTAAAAAATCTTAAAAAAGATGTTGATAAATCAATATCATCAATTTTAATTCTAAATACTTTTGCAAATACTTTAGGTGCTACAGCTATTGGTGTTCAAGCGCAAACTGTTTTTAGTAGTGATAGCAACTTAATATTATTTGTATCTATAGCTTTAACTTTCAGTATTTTATTTTTTGCAGAGATTATTCCTAAAACTATAGGGGCTGTATATTGGAAAGAGTTAGCTCCACTTGCTGCTAGATTCATAAAATTTTTTATTTTTATCACATATCCTATTATTATAATTACAATGTTTTTAACTAAAAAAATAAGTAAAAATAGTGAGACAGAAACAGTAACAAGAGCCGAATTATTACACAGTGCTCTTTTAAGTGAAGAGGATGGAGTTATTAATGATATGGAATCTGATATTATTGAAAATGCATTAGGTTTAAAAGAGAAAAAGATACAAGATATTTTAACACCTAGAAGTGTTGTATTTGCAGTACCTAAAGATACTATAATAAAAGATTTACTAGAAGATAAAAGAACTTATAAATTTTCAAGAGTTCCTGTGTATGATGGAAGCATAGATACTATTGTAGGTATAGTACTTACTAAAAAGCTATTCAAACATGCTATTAAGGATCCTAATGTAACAATAGAATCTATAATGAATAAGGTTGAGAGCGTAAACGAAAACATACCTGTATTAAAAGGTTTATCTATATTTGTAAAAGCAAAAGTTCATATGCTTATAGTTGTTGATGGTTATGACCAAACAGAGGGTATTGTAACATTAGAAGATTGTTTAGAAACTTTACTTGGTTTAGAGATTATGGATGAGCTTGATACAACTGAAGATATGAGAAAACTAGCAAAATCTAACATGAAAGCAAAAAGAAAACTTGCTGAAAAACCAGAGAATGATCAATAGGTAAAATAAATTATGATAAATAAAAAAGCCAACTTCAAAAGAAGTTGGCTTTTTTTATTACTATGTAAAGATTAACTCTCTACATAATTTTTAAGGTTTCTTCCTACTTTTGGATGTTTTAGTTTTTTAATAGCACTTGATTCTATTTGTCTAACTCTCTCTCTTGTAACACTTAAAGTGTTTCCAATCTCCTCAAGAGTTCTATCACTTCTATCATCTAAAAGACCAAATCTCATTCTAACAACAGCTTGTTCTCTTTCATTTAACTGTCCTAAAATTTGATCAATTTGACTTAATAAATCATCATGCATAATATTATCAACTGGTGTTGGAGCTGTTGTGTCAGCCACAAAGTCACCAAACTTTCCATCATCTTCATTTCCAATAGGCGCATCTAAAGATACAGGTTCTTTTGTTATTTTAATAACTTGCTTAACTTTATCAATAGTAAGTCCAACCTCTTTTGCAATTTGCTCTACATCTGGCTCTTTACCATCTTCTTGAATCCCTTTTCTAATGATTTTATTAATTCTATTAATAGTCTCAATCATATGAATAGGTATCCTTATTGTTCTTGCTTGATCAGCAATAGCTCTAGAGATTGCTTGCCTAATCCACCATGTAGCATAAGTTGAAAATTTATAACCTTTTTTGTACTCAAACTTATCAACAGCTTTCATTAAACCAATATTTCCCTCTTGAATTAAATCAAGGAAAGGTAGACCTCTATTTGTATATCTTTTTGCAATGGAAACCACAAGTCTTAAGTTTGATTTTGCCATTCTGTTTTTAGCTTCATCTGTTATTTTTTTACCAAATTTAATTTGTTCTAAAATATCTTTTAACTCTTCCTCTTCTAAATCAAATCCACCTTTACTAGCTTCTGCTGTTTGAAAAAGTTTTTTAATTTCCATATATGTACTAACCATTGTAGCTTCTGGAACCATACCAATAATATCAATTTTAGATAAATTTAAAATATTTTCTAAAAGTTTTTTATGATTTTCTAATAAAATATCATTAAATAAAGGAAGCTTGTACTCTAATCTTTTTAATTCAATATTAAAACCGTCATCACTGCTTAATGAAGTTTCCATAGCTTTTACTATTTCTGAGATTAGTTTACTTGTAGGTCCAAGATCAATTAAACTCTCTTTCGTTAATCTCTTTTTAAATGCACAAGAAAGTTCAAATACAAGTTTTTCAATCTCAGTAATATCTTCTTCAGGCTCTTTTGCAGAATATTTTAACCATTCTTTTTTTGCTTTCTCTAAAGCTTTAAATGATTCAATAATCTTTTCAGCTCTTTTATCTAGCTTTTTATTTTTCTTTTTATCATCAGATGAGTCATCATCTTCAATTGCTGCAGCATCTAAATCCTCTTCAATAATTACATCTGCACTTTCATCAGATGATTCATCATCATCAAAGTTTTTAAATAACTCTTTTACTTTTCTTTCTCTATTTACTAAAGGCTCTTTATATTCTAAAATAAAATCTATTAGATAAGGTACAGAACAAATTGCATCTAAAATTGTATCTTCACCTTTTTCCATAGATTGACTTATCTCTATCTCTTCTTCTTTTGTAAGTAAAGGAACTTTACCCATCTCTCTTAAATACATTCTTACAGGAGAGTCACTTCTACTCCACTCTAATAATTCTTTATTTTTAAGTAGATCAAACTCTTCACCATCTTCAGCCTCTTGCCTTTTGATTCTGGCATCTTCTTTTTTTTGATAAGCCATCACATTTAATCTTTTGGCTTGCTCTTTTGAACTAATTAACGTTACATTAAATAGTTGACCTTGAGCTAATATCTTTTTTACAACAGCAGCTGTTGGTGCTTTTGGAAAATTTTTAATAAGCATCTCATAAGTTAGAGTACTATTTTTATGATCTTTAAATGTTTTTTCGATAACTTTATTTATATCTTTTGCTTTTGGTGCCATATATATTTAGCCCTTCATGGTTAATTTTAAGGTGTATATTATACCCAAAATATATAAAATGCTAATTAACATTTGAAAATTTAAGATGCTATATTTTATATTTGGTATAAATTAGATAAAATGCGACCATAAAATGAAATTTATTTAGAATTAAGGAAATATAAAAGATGAATAAAATTACAGGTAAAGTGTGGACTTTTGGAGATAATATTGATACAGATATAATAATTGCAGCAAGATACTTAAATAGTAGTGATCCACAACATTTAGCAAAATATGTTATGGAAGATTCTGTTATTCCTGATTTTGCATCTAAAGTAGAAGTTGGTGATATAATAGTTGCTGGAGAAAATTTTGGTTGTGGTAGTAGTAGAGAACATGCGCCAATTGCTTTAAAAGCGGCAGGTGTTAGTGCCATAATTGCTCCAACTTTTGCAAGAATATTTTATAGAAATGCTTTTAATATGGGATTACCAATTTTTGAACTTGCTGAAGCTTCTGAGATTAAAGCAACAGACAATGTAACTGTAGATTTAGATGCAGGTGAGATTATAAATAATACAACTTCAAAAACTTATAAATTTACACCAATTCCACCTTTTATGCAAGAGTTAATTGCAACTGGTGGATTAATGGAATTTGCTAAAAAAGAAGCATTAGAAAAAGAGGAAAACAAATAGATGAAAAATTATAATATTTCACTTATTAAAGGTGATGGAATTGGTGTTGAGATTGTTGATGAAGCTGTAAAAGTTTTAGATGCAGTTGGAAAAAAGTTTGATATAAACTTTGATTATAAAGAGTATTTAATGGGTGGATGTGCAATTGATGCAACTGGAAATCCACTTCCACAAGAGACTATTGATGGTGTTTTAGATAGTGATGCTTGTTTATTTGGAGCTATTGGTGGACCAAAATGGGATAATCAACCAAGAGAGTTAAGACCAGAATCTGGACTTTTAAGATTTAGAAAAGAGATGGGTGTATTCGCAAATTTAAGACCTGCTGTTGTATATGATGAATTAGTTGATGCAAGTAGTTTAAAGCCAGAAGTTATCAAAGGTGTTGATATTATGGTTGTAAGAGAACTTATTGGTGGAATTTACTTTGGAGAACCTAAAGGTAAAACTGAGACTAAGGGTTGGAATACAATGGTTTATGAAGTATATGAGATTGAAAGAATCGCTCATGTTGCTTTTAAACTAGCAATGAAAAGAGATAAGAAACTTTGTTCTATTGATAAAGCAAATGTACTTGATGTATCTCAACTTTGGAGAGAAACTGTAGAAAAAATTGCTGTCGAGTACCCAGAAGTTGAACTTTCGCATATGTACGTTGATAACTGTGCTATGCAACTTATTGCAAATCCAAGACAATTTGATGTTATCTTAACAGGAAATATTTTTGGAGATATTTTATCTGATGAAGCATCTATGCTAAGTGGATCTATTGGACTTTTACCATCAGCTTCTACAGGTGAGAAAACAGCAGTTTATGAACCAATTCATGGTTCAGCTCCTGATATTGCAGGACAAAATAAAGCTAATCCAATTGCTACAATTTCATCGGCTTCTATGATGCTAAGATACTCTTTAGATGAGATTGAAGCTGCAGATGCTATTGATAATGCTATTAAAAAAGCTATGGAAGAAGGTTACAGAACTGGAGATTTAGCTGCATTTGATTGTAAAGAGCTTGTAAATACACAACAAATGGGTGATATTATAGCTTCAAATATATAATCTTTATTTATATGAGTAAAAAAGAGATAGTAAATACTATCTCTTTTTTTTATGCTCTTTTAAATGGTAAATATAACTTATTTATATTATAATTATGTAACTATTAAGTGAAAATTATTGGAATTTATATGAAAAAAGATGAAGAGTTAGATGATATTATTTCAAAAACAAAAGAGTTAAAAGTTCTTTTTGTAAGCAGAGATGATATTGAAAAATTATCAACATTAAAGATACTTAATCAATTTTTTAACAATATAGTAACAGTAACTACTGCTGAAGAGGGGATTGAAATATTTACTAATTGTAGTGACATTGTTCAGTATGATATAGTGATTTCAGAAGTACAATTACCAAAAATGAGTGGTTTGGATTTAGCAAAAAAAATCAGAAATATTAATTACTCTATACCTATTTTATTTTACAAATTTTCTAATGACATTAATAATTTTGTAGATATTATTGATTTAAGAATAATTGGCTGCCTTTCTATGCCGTTAGATTTAGATAAACTTATGTTTTATTTAAAAAGAATTATAGATAGTATAGAGTCTAGAAATATTCAAAATTATAAACAAAAAAATATTTTAGATACATTAGATAAAAATGTAATATTCACAAAAACAGATTTGGATGGGAATATAACACATTCTAGTGAAGCTTTTTGTAAAATAAGTGGATATTCCAAAGATGAATTAATTGGAAAGTCACATAATATCATTAGGCACCCAGATATGCCAATGGAAACTTTTCTTTATTTATGGAGTGTTATACCAACTTGTAAAAGATGGGTAGGGGACATTAAAAACTTAAATAAAGATGGAACACACTATTGGTTAAATACCACAATAGATCCAGAGTATGATTATGATGGTAATCATATTGGATATATATCTATAAGAAAAGATATAGCTGATCAAAAAGAGGTAGAGATACTAAATACATCATTAGAGATGAAAATAGAAGATAGAACAAAGAAACTAAATATTGCCAAAAAAGAAGCAGAGCTAATTATGAAAAGTATCTTAATTCCTGTATTAATTACATCTGTAAAAACAAGAAAAATTGTATATGCAAACAAATATGCATTAAGTCAATATGAGATAACACATGATGAAATAATAGGTATGAATATAGATCAACTTTATTCGATAGATGGTCAAAATTTAAATTTGATAAATCAGATGAAAACTGTTGGTTATATTGATAATGTTGAGGAGACTTTTCAAACATGTACAGGTAAAAAATTTATTGCAGTTCTTTCTGTTGTTCCAATAAGATATAATAATGAAGATTGTTATATTGGTATGGTGACAGATATTACAAAGCAAAAGAATGCAGAAGCAGAGGTTCGTGCTATTCAAAAAAATACGAGAGATTCCATAGAATATGCCTCTTTGATTCAAAGTGCACTAATTCCAGATAATAAATTATTTACAGAATATTTTAATGATTATTTTGTAATATGGGAACCAAAAGATACAGTAGGTGGTGATATATATCTGTTTGAGACATTAAGAGATGAAAATGAGTGTTTATTAATGTACATAGATTGTACTGGACATGGAGTGCCTGGTGCATTTGTAACTATGCTTATTAAAGCAGTTGAGAGACAAATTATAACTGAAATTATTAATACACCTGATATGAATGTAAGCACAGCATCGATTATGTCATATTTTAATAAAACTTTAAAAATGCTTCTTAAGCAAGAATCAATTAATAGTATCTCTAACTCTGGATTTGATGGTGGTATTATTTATTATAATAAAAAAGATAAAATTCTTAAGTTTTCAGGTGCTCATACAGCATTAAATTATAAAGATATTAATAATGATTTTCAAACTATTAAAGGGGATAGATACTCTGTTGGATATAAAAGATGTGATTCTAATTATCAGTATAAAGAGACAATATTAGCAGTAGAAGATGGTATGAAATTTTATTGTACAACTGATGGATATTTAGACCAAAATGGTGGAAATAAAAATTTTCCATTTGGTAAAACAAGATTTAAAAACATTGTTGAAGAATTTTCAAATGAAAGTATGTCTGATCAAAAAGAGGTATTTTTGTACAAAATGGATGAATATGAAAATATGGAAAAAAATAATGATAGAAATGATGATATAACCGTTATAGGTTTTA
The DNA here is from genome assembly GCA_965603755.1 of uncultured Arcobacteraceae bacterium. Classification (GTDB taxonomy): domain Bacteria; phylum Campylobacterota; class Campylobacteria; order Campylobacterales; family Arcobacteraceae; genus JAIOSF01. The sequence goes on along the minus strand of CBFDEF010000003.1, from coordinate 1,045 downwards.
CAATTTAATTTCTAAACTTTATTTTCTACACATTCTGTTTATTCTATAATTTATTTTTTGTAAAATATATAAATATACCTAAAGCTACAATAAGTAAAGAGACACCACCTATTAAATAAACTGCATGTATCATTTGCTCATAGTTATCAATAGCAATTTTAAATACTACCATTAATGATTCAATAAGTAATGCAATAATAATAGTAATTGAAAATTTTATAAGTACTTTATATTCAGATTTACTATTTTTTGAATAACTTTTAAAAACTACCTCTTGTTCTAAAATTGTTTTTGCAAGATCAAATATTGCAAGACCAAGAGTAAGTGCAATTACAGGTTTAAAAATTGATTCAATTGATAAACCAGTCTTAAAAAATAGTGCATTTGTAAACTCAAAAAATGAATAACCAACAGTAAATAAAGCTAAAAGCATCATCATATTTGCAGTTATAAAATAAAAACTTTTACTAACTAAGTTAAACTCTTTATGTATCTCTATTAATCCTAATCTTTGTAAAAGAGCTGTAACATTAAAGTCTAAGAAGTATATTTTGTCATTCTCTTTTTTTGCAACAGTAATACATGTATCCCCAGTAGCACTACTAATATATGGTTGAGATATTGAAATACCATCTTTATTAAATACTACTTTATTTAAAAGATATTTTCTACTGTTTCCAACTTGTGTTTGTGTAGTTTTAGCTCTGTAAATATTTGCTGAAATTTGTTTTAAACTCTCTTGATCACAAATATATACAAGTTCTAATGATGGGAAAACTTGAAAAAGTTTTTCAAATTCAGTATGCTCTTTTTGTTTTAAACTTCCTGTATTTTTTATAGTTTCAATTAAAAAGTTTTCTATATCATCAATATTGTTTCTATATGTTTCCATAAATTCTGCCATTTTAAATCCTTTATAATGATAGATATATTTTAACCAAAATAGTTCTGAATTTATTAAATCTACTGTATATTATATATACATAAAGATTTTTATATTGTAATATCGATACATACAATGTAGTTGTTATTTTCATCTTTTATT
>CBFDEF010000002.1:0-73626 GCA_965603755.1 uncultured Arcobacteraceae bacterium | reverse complement strand
ATTTAGGGGCTTCTATTATACATTGTCCTAGTTCAAATAGACTTCTAAATAACTCTATTTTAAATCTTTCCTACATAGATGATATTCCACTTGCTATGGGTACTGATGGGCTTAGTTCAAATCATACATTAAATATGTTTGAAGAGATAAGAAACTCTTTTTATATGCACTCAAACTTAGAAGCAAACGATTTAGCAAAAAAACTTTTAACAGCAGTTACTAGTGGTGGAGCAAATGCACTAGGACTTAAAAAAGGTGTATTAAAAAAAGATTATGATGCAGATATTATAACTTTTAAACTTCCTGATTTTGTCGAAAATGAGGAAGATTTAGCAGTAGCTATTATATTACATACAACGCAAGTAGAAAAAACATTTATAAAGGGTAATGATGAACTTAATAAGTAAAATCTTTTGGCCAATAACAGCGCCAATTAGATTTATTCAAAGAAATTTTAAAACAGTACTATTTTTAACAATATTGTTTTATGTAGCATCAAACACAGATCCAAAAGATTTAGAGGTTGTAAACTTACAAACTATTGAACTGTCAGGCCCTATAATGAGTGCAAATGATATATTAGAAAAAATTGAAAAAGCAAAAAATAATAAAAATATAAAAGGTGTACTTTTATCTGTAAATTCACCAGGGGGCGCAGTTGCTCCATCTGTTGAGATAGCTTATGCTATAAAAGAGCTAAATGAGATAAAACCTGTAATTGCATATGCAAGTGGTATTATGGCTAGTGGGAGTTACTATTCATCTATTTGGGCTAGTAAAATAGTTGCCAATCCTGGAAGTATGATAGGTTCCATTGGTGTTATTATGCAAAGTGTTGATGCTAGTGAACTATTAGCGAAAATAGGTGTCCAAACACAAACCGTAAAAATAGGTACATATAAAGAAGCAGGGACACCTACTAGAAAATGGACAAAAGAAGAAAAAGATGAGTTAAATAAAGTTATTAAAAGTACTTACGATATGTTTGTAACCGATGTTTCACAAGCAAGAGGATTGGATAAAAAGAATCATAAAGCTTATGCAGATGCACATATCTTTACATCAGTTCAGGCAAAAAATGTTGGACTAGTTGATGAGGTAGCTACAATATCACGAGCAAAAAGTTTGCTTATTGAGTTAAGTGGAACAACTAAACCAGTTTGGTCAAAAGAGGACAAGATGGAAAAGTTTATGGAAAAACTTGTAAATGGAACAGTTGCTAATATTACAAATAATATGAGTGGTATGTTAGCTTATTAATTTAAATATTTTTAAGTATAATAATCAAAAAAATATAAGAGATAAAAAGAGATAATTTATAATGACATTAAAAGAAAAACTAGAAACTAACCAAAGATTAACTCTTGAAGATGGTATAGCACTTTATGATATGGACTTATTAGAGTTAGGTCAATACGCTTCAAAAATAAGAGAAGAGAAGTTTGGAAGAAAAACTTACTATAATGTAAATAGGCATATAAACCCAACAAATATATGTAAAGATGTTTGCCATTTTTGCGCATATAGTGCAAGTAGAAAAAATCCACAACCATATACATTAACTCATGAAGAGATTTTAAACACTGTAGAAAACAGTGTAAAAAATGGTATTAAAGAGGTTCATATAGTATCAGCTCATAATCCTGATACTGGATTACAATGGTACCTAGAGGTATTTAAAAAGATTAAAGATAAATATCCTGATCTACATGTAAAAGCATTAACAGCTGCAGAGATACACTTCTTAAGTGAGCAGTATGATAAAAGTTATGATGATATTATAAATCTTATGATTCAAAATGGTGTTGATTCTATGCCAGGTGGTGGAGCTGAAATTTTTGATGAGATAGTACGAAAGAAGATTTGTGGTGGTAAAGTTACTTCACAACAGTGGCTAGATATTCATAAACTTTGGCATCAAAAAGATAAAAAATCAAATGCTACTATGTTATTTGGTCATATAGAAACACGTGCAAATAGAATTGATCATATGATAAGATTAAGAGATTTACAAGATGAAACGGGTGGATTTAATGCCTTTATACCTCTTGTTTATCAAAAAGAGAATAATTATCTAAAAGTGACAGATTTCCCAACAGCACAAGAGATACTTAAAACTTTTGCAATCAGTAGAATTATGCTAGATAATATTCCAAGTATCAAAGCATATTGGGTAACTTCTAGTATAAAATTAGCACTATTAGCACAAGAGTTTGGAGCAAATGATTTAGATGGAACAATTGAAAAAGAGTCTATAAATAGTGCCGCAGGAGCTGCTAGTGCAAATGGTATGAAACAAAATGAATTTATAGATTTAATAAAAGATAGCGGTTTTGAACCAATTGAACGAGATAGTTTATATAATGAGTTAGATAGTTAAAATTTTAACTATCTAGTATCTCTACTTTTTACGAAACTTCCAACCATCAGCTTCTAAAATCTCAATAATTTTATCTTTTTTATCACCTTGAATCTCAATCCATTCCTCTTTTACAGTTCCACCACAACCAAGTTTAGATTTTAATTGTTTTAAAATCTCTTTTTTCTCTTTGTCACTCATAAAAAATCTTCCTACAAGTGTTACAGGTTTTCCTCTTCTTTTTTCAAACGTAAATACAAGTTGATGTTCATTTTTAGAAATCTTTTCAAATGATTTATTTGGATCTTTTTGTTTTTTAGTTTCCCAGCTATCCCCAGCTAAGTTTGCACCCATAGTAAACATAATATATTCTCCTTAAAATATTTTAGATATAAAAAAAGGGTTAAGAGAAAAACTCTTAACCCTTTATATTAAAAAATAGTTATTATAATAAGCTATTGATTTTTTCAATAAATGCTTCTTTAGAAGCTGCACCAACCATAGTATCAACAGTTTCACCATCTTTCATGAAAACGATTGTTGGAATTGATCTTACACCAAATTTTTGGCTTAATTCTTGTTGCTCATCTGTATTTACTTTACAAATATTTGCTTTTCCTTCAAATTCTTCAGCTAACTCTTCAATAATTGGAGAGATCATTCTACATGGTCCACACCAAGGAGCCCAGAAGTCTACTAGAGATACACCCTCTTTAGTTGTTGCTTCAAAATTGTCATTTGTTAATTCTACATATTTACCCATTTTAATTCCTTTTAGTTTCTAATTTTATAAATTGTACTATATTTTCCTTTATAATTTCTTTATTTTTCTTTCTATAACAAATAATAAATGATATTTTTGATAAAATAGTATTATAAATAAAGATATGGATAAATTAATGAATATTAGAAAAGAATTTTTAGATTTTTTTGCTGCAAAAAAGCATGAGATAATTAAAAGTGCACCACTTGTGCCAGATGATGCAACACTGCTATTTACAAATGCTGGTATGGTACAGTTTAAAGATATATTTACAGGAGCGGTTCCAACACCAAAAGTGCCAAGAGCTACAAGTTGTCAGTTATGTATAAGAGCTGGTGGAAAGCATAATGATTTAGAAAATGTTGGATATACAGCAAGACATCACACACTTTTTGAAATGTTAGGAAACTTCTCTTTTGGTGATTATTTCAAAAAAGATGCTATTGCTCATGCCTGGGAATTTATAACAAAAAATCTTGAATTACCTATTGATAAACTTTGGGTAACTATACATGATACTGATGATGAAGCTTTTGATATGTGGAAAGAGCATATAAGCGAAGATAGGATTATGAGATTTGGAGATAAAGATAACTTCTGGTCTATGGGAGATACAGGAGCATGTGGACCTTGTAGTGAAATCTTTTATGACCAAGGTGAAGAAAATTTCAATGGAGCTGAAGATAAAATGGGTGGAGAGGGTGATAGATTTTTAGAGATCTGGAACCTTGTATTTATGCAATATGAAAGAGATGCCAATGGAACTTTAAATCCACTTCCTAAACCATCTATTGATACAGGTATGGGACTTGAAAGAGTTGTTGCTATTAAAGAGGGTGTTTTAAATAACTTTGATAGCTCACAATTTAAACCATTAATCAATAAAATAGAATCTATTTGTGATACAAAATTAACTACACAAAATGTTGGAAGCTTTAGAGTAATAGCTGACCATGTAAGAACTGTTGCATTTATGCTTTCTCAAGGAATATTATTTGATAAAGTTGGGCGTGGTTATGTTGCAAGAAGAATTCTTAGACGAGCTGTAAGACATGGTTATCTTTTAGGATTTAGAAATGCATTTATGGGTCAAATTATTGAGCAACTTACATCTATGATGGGTGAAGCTTATACCGACTTACAAGAAAAATATGAGTTTATACAAGAGCAGGTAAAACTTGAAGAGGATAGATTCTTTAAAACTATCTCAAGTGGTATGCAACTATTTAATGAAGAGTTAAAAAACACTAAAGATGTATTTAGTGGGACTGTTGCATTTAGTTTATATGATACTCATGGTTTCCCTTTAGACCTAACAGAAGATATGTTAAGAGAAAAAGATATGAAAGTTGATAATGCTACATTTGATAAGTGTATGGATGAGCAAAAAGCTAAAGCCAAGTCTGCATGGAAAGGTAGTGGAGATGCTGCAAATGATGGTGACTTTAAAAAGATTTTAGATGAAGTTGGAATAAATGAATTTATAGGTTATAACCATATAAGATCAAAAGGTACTATTCTAGCTTTACTTGATGAAGATTTCAAAAAAACTGATACTTTAAATACTGACCAAACTGGTTGGGTGATGTTAGATAAAACACCTTTTTATGCTACTTCAGGTGGACAAGAGGGTGATGTAGGTGCACTAGAAGATGCTGAACATATTGCAATTATTTCTGAGACTAAAAAGTTTCATGGTATGAATATGTCTAAAGTTAAAGTTGCAAGTTCAACTTTAAGTGTAGGAGAATTAGTAGAAGCTGTAGTAGTAAATAGAGGTGAAGTTGCTAAACATCATAGTGCTACGCATCTTTTACAAAGTGCATTACGAATGGTATTGGGTGAAACAGTATCTCAGGCTGGTTCTTTAAATGATGATAAAAGATTAAGATTTGATTTTACATATCCAAAAGCTATGACACAAGCACAACTTGAAGAGGTATCTGATTTAGTTAATTCTATGATTGCACGTGGACTTGAAGGTAGCACTGAAGAGTTAGCAATTGAAGATGCTAAGAAAAAAGGTGCAATTGCTATGTTTGGTGAAAAATATGGTGATACTGTAAGAGTAGTTGAATTTGGAGATGTTTCTGTAGAATTTTGTGGTGGAACACATGTTCAAAACACTGGAAATATTGGAAGTTTTTACATTGTAAAAGAGAGTGGAGTAAGTGCTGGGGTTCGTAGAATTGAAGCTGTTGTTGGACTTTCTGCAATTAATTATACAAATGAAGCGATGAAAAAACTAAATATGGTTGAAACTGAAGTTAAAAATAAAGATATCATACAAGGTATAAACAAACTAAAAGATCAAATAAAACAACTTAAGAGTGAACTAAAAGATGCACATGAAAATGTAGCTACTCCTTTAGAAGAGTTAGATATTGATGGTGTAAAAGTTGTTGTTGATATTGTAGAAAATGGTGACATCAAAAAACTTGTTGATGATATGAAAAATGGTCATGATAAGATGGCAGCATTATTACTTCAAGTTAAAGGTGATAAAGTTATGCTTGTAGCTGGAGTTAAAAATGCTAATATTAAAGCTGGTGATTGGATAAAAGCAGTAGCTCCAATTGTTGGTGGAGGTGGTGGTGGAAGACCTGACTTCGCTCAAGCTGGTGGAAAAGATCCATCTAAAATCAATGAAGCAAAAGATTTTGCATTAAAATTTTTGAAAGATAATATATAAATTTAAATTATCTTTTAATCAATATTAGGGAGACTCTTGAATTGTGAAATAAGTATTAAAAGACAAAATGAAGCAGCAATTGTTTTAGATGTTAAAGGTGATTGGCTAAAAAATAATTTAGTTGATGTTAATACTAAACTTCAAGAACTCTCGCGAGATGTAGAGAATATATCAGTAATATTTGATTTTGAAAATACAAATAATATTGATTCTGCTGGCATTATTCTAATACTTTCAAATATGACTATATATATAAACAATAATTGTAAAGTAACAGTTATAAATATGTCTATAGAACAAAAAACACTATTATTATTTTACAGACAAAATAAAGTTACAAATAAAATAAGAATAGAAAAAAAGAAAAAAAATCTATTTTATAAAACTGGAGAGTTTGGTTATCTGTATCTAATCAGTTTTATGAAGTTTTTAAATTTTCTCGGCGAAAACTTTTATTTCTTTATACAAACACTTATCCACCCTTCACAAATTAGATTTAAAGCTATTATTAAACAGATTGATTTATCAGGGATAAAAGCTTTACCTATAGTTATATTAACCTCATTTTTAATAGGTTTGGTTATTGCATATCAAGGTGCTGAACAACTTCAACAATTTGGGGCAAATATATTTATAGTTGAGATGGTTAGTATATCTGTAATGAGAGAATTAGCCCCCATGATAACCGCAATTGTAATAGCAGGTAGAAGTGCATCATCATTTACAGCAGAAATTGGTACTATGAAAATAACTCAAGAGTTGGATGCCATGAAAACTATGGGATTTGAATCATCGATTTTTTTAGTTATGCCTAGGGTTATTGCTCTTATGATTGCACTTCCTTTGATAGTTTTTTTAGCAGATTTAGTTGGTATATTTGGTGGAATGGTTGTGGCAAAATTACAGTTAGGTATCTCTTATACTGAATTTATTGATAGAGTATATACCGAAGTTGATATAAAACATTTTCTTATAGGCATTGCCAAAGCTCCAATATTTGGTTTTATTATTGCTATTATTGGTTGTTATAGAGGATTTCAAGTAACAGGTAGTACAGATAGTATTGGTAAGTTTACAACAATTAGTGTTGTAAATGCAATTTTCTGGGTAATTGCACTAAATGCAGTTTTTTCAGTTTTATTTACACAATTAGGTATTTAAAATGTCCATTATTCAAGTTGAATCTGTAACAACAAAATTTGGATCAAATATAATACATGATAGTGTTTCATTTGATATTAAAAAAGGTGAAATATTTGGAATACTTGGTGGTAGTGGATCTGGAAAGTCAACAATACTAAGGGAGATAATAATGCTTGAAAAAGTGCAAAGTGGAAACATAACAGTACTAAATGAAAAGCTAGATAATATATCTATATCTCAAGCAAATATGTTAAAGCAAAATTGGGGAGTATTGTTTCAATTTGGTGCATTGTTTTCATCTCTTACTGTGTTGGAAAATATATCTGTATTATTAAAAGAGTATACTACATTGCCAGATTCATTAATTAAAGAGATAGCATATACAAAACTAAAAATGGTAGGACTTCCTTCAAAGTCTGCTACCCTTTATCCATCAGAGTTAAGTGGTGGTATGAAAAAAAGGGTAGGTTTAGCAAGGGCTTTAGCTATGGATCCTCAACTTCTATTTTTGGATGAACCAACTTCAGGATTAGACCCTGCTAGTGCTGAGTCATTTGATAGGTTGATTGTTGACTTAAGGGATATGCTTAATTTAACAGTTGTTATGGTTACACATGATTTAGCAACTATTCAAAATGCATTGGATAGGTTTATAGTTTTTCATGATAAAAAGATTTTATTTGACGGTGTTTATGAAGATGCAACAAAATTAGATCATTATGCAATGAAAAAGTTTTTAAAGATTTAAAGGAGATATCGTAATGGACAGTAAAGTAAATTTTACATTAGTTGGAGCATTTTTATTTACATTTATTTTAGCACTTATTGGATTTGCATTTTGGCTTGGCAAATATGGAATGGAATCACAATCATCAGATTATTATAAAGTTTATTTAGATGAATCTATATCTGGTTTAAATGTTGAATCATCTATAAAATATAAAGGTTTACATATAGGTGTGGTAAAAGAGATCAGTATAAATCCAACTAATTCAGAGCAAATAGAGATATTACTTGAGGTATTTGGTGGCACTCCTATTAAAGAAGATACAATTGCAATGTTAGAATCTCAAGGAATTACTGGATTGAAGTATATAGATTTAGTAGGCGGGGCAAAAGATTCTAAACTATTAAAATCTAAAAAAGATGAGATCCCTATAATAAAATCAAAGCAATCCTTTTTTGGCAGTTTAGGTGATTCTACCCAAGATATAACTCAAAAAGCAAATATTTTATTAAGTAAATTAAATCTATTATTTAGCCAAAATAATATAAATAAAGTATCTAGTGTAATTGCAAATGCAGATAGATTAACAAACAATTTAAATAATACAGTTGTAAAAACAGATAAAATTTTAGATAATGAGATCCAAATAATAATTAAAGAGTTTGAACAATTTAGTAAACATTTAAACACAACTTTAGTAAAAACAGATAAATTAATGGATAATGATTTAAAAATAACATTAAATAAAGTAAGTACTGCATCAGACACTACACATGAAGCATTTAGAGAGTTTGGACAGTTAATTAAAGATGGAAAACTTGATTTAAAAGGTATGACAAGTGAGAGTTTAAAGAAGTTTGATATTTTGATGTTGGAGTTGGGTATTACAATGCAAGATGCACAAAAAATGATTTATAACTTAAGTGATAGTCCAAGTGATATTATATTTAAAAGCAGATCAGATGATTTTGGACCAGGAGAGAAAAATGATAACTAAAAGGAGTTACAATGTACAATAATATATTAAAATTTATAGGTTTATTTATCTTATTAATAGTTTTTAATGGTTGTGTAAATACAACATTGCCGGCTAATAAAATATATAATTTATCTTTAACAGAAGATTGTTGTAAAAATGGATTTAAAAAACAAAAATTAACATTAAAAATATTAGAGCCAGTTACTTCTAAACATCTAAATAACACAGCAATATATTATAGCAACGATAAATACCGTTTACAAACATATAAATTGAGTAAATGGAGTGACTTTCCTACTAAAATGATTTTGGAAGTTTTGACAACAAAACTTGACGGACTAAATCTATATGAAAATATAACAACATCATATATATATGCTAAATCAGATTATACACTTCAAAGTGAACTACTAGAATTTAAACAGATAATTAACCATGAAAATAGTTATGTAAAATTTAAAATCAAGTTTTTTATTATAGAAGATAATGATAGAAAAAATTTAATATCGAGAACATTTAGCTATAAAACAATATGTAAAACAACAGATGCATATGGTGCAATAGAAGCCCAAAATGAATCTTTAAAATTACTTATTAAAGATTTATCCAAGTGGTTATATAGTTATACAAAGGATAAATAATGGCAATAATTGATAAAAATTCTATGGAAAAATTGATTGAATTAAATGTTAAAATTTCTCAAGAGAAAGATTTATCCAAAAAGATTACTATTATATCAGATGTGATAAAAGATATAATAGATGCCAATAGATGCTCTATTTATGTTCATGATAAAAATAGTAAAACTTTTTGGACGGTACATACAGATGGAATAAGCTACCTAGAGATACCTGAGAATAAAGGGATTATTTCAAAAGTTTGTAAAACAAAAGAGATTATTATAGATAATAATGCTGAAAAAGAATGTTATGTAATTAAAGATAGTGATCATAGATATATTACAAAAACAATACTTTCTATGCCAGTTTTAGGATTTAATAAAGAGTGTATTGGTGTTGTTCAGTTAATAAATAAAAATAGTGATGAGGGTTTTAATGAGAGGGATATAAAAGTATTAGAGTTTGTTATAAATCATTTTACTACTTTTATACAATTAATTGTATATGATGAGTCATAAAGAATATTATATCAATAACTCTTTTTTTACTCTTTCAACCTCATTTTGTAGGTTTTTAAGATTTAAGCTATTATCTATTATATAAGTAGCTAACTTCTTTTTATCTTCTATATCCATTTGATTGTTGATTCTACTTAGTGCTTCATCTTGACTTGAATTGTCTCTAGCCATTAATCTTGATATTTGTATCTCTTTTGGAGTGTATACAACAATAGAGTTTTTTATATCATAATTTTTATTTTCAAAAAATAGTGGAATATCTATAAGATATGGTTTCTTTTGTTCTTCAAAAATTCGAGCATCTTTTATTATTTGTTGCTTGATAAGTGGATGGATAAAGTTTTCTAGTTTTTTCTTTTGAATAACATCATTAAAAATAAGATTACCAAGCTCTTTTCTATTCACTTTATTATCTTTTATATATTTTTCTCCAAATAACTCTGTTATCTTAGATACATTTTCATCAAGTATTTTATGAGCAATTTTATCAGCATCAATAGTTAAAAAACCATGCATCATAAAAAGCGAAGCAACTGTACTCTTACCTGTTGCTATCCCTCCTGTTAATGCAATAGCATGACTAAACTCTTTGTTATCTCTTTGCAATGCCAGTTATCGCTTTTGTGATGTATGTAGGGTGTACGAAAGTTGCATTTTGCATCTCTGTACTATAATAATTACAATCCTCTAGTAAATCAGAAACTTGAAGTACTATCTCTGCTTGTGGATGGTATTTTTTTGAAGCAAAAATTAAAGTGTTGTGTCCAAAACTATAAGGAACACATATCCAAAAGTTTTTACCAATAGTTGCTATCTCTTGTTTTGAAACCTCAATATCTTTATGTATAAATGAAGCTTTTGTTACAAATATACCTTTTTTAGGTTCGATACATCTTTCTACTGCTGCCATTTCTAATTGTGTTGGAACATCTTTGTTATATAAAATAATATCAAATTGTCCTTCAACATTTAATTCATCACTAAAAGTTACATCTTTACATTCATGTTTATCTAATTCAGCTTTAAAGTCAGAAGAAACTTCTCCAACTACTAAAATTTTTTTAATATCTTTATGTGAACATAATGGTACATGAACCATCATCTCATCGTATGCATAACCTTTATTTTCTATATTTGCCATTTTGTATAAGCCTTTTAAATTATTTTTAGGTATAATAGCAAAAAATTGTTAAACTCAAATAACATGAGTAGATTAAAGGGAAAAAATAATGAATATTTTTGAAAAGATAAGAAGTTTTTGTAAACCATTTAGAATTATATTAGGTTCAGCTGTATTAGTAATAGGTTACTTATTGGGTGATGGTGGTTTAGATTTAGGATGGTGGTATCTAGGATTATTACCACTTATAGCAGGTTTAGTTAACTTCTGTCCAGCTTGTATTATTTCAAAAAAATGTGATTTGGAGAAAAAATAATGAGTACAATTTCATATAAAGATGCAGGTGTAGATATTGATGCTGGAAACAGTTTTGTAGAGAATATTAAACCATATGTAAAATCTACAATGATTCCAGGTGTTCTTGGTGGTATTGGTTCATTTGCAGGTGCATTTGAACTGCCTGTTGGTTATAAAAAACCAGTAATTTTAGCTGGAACTGATGGTGTTGGTACTAAACTAAAACTTGCAATTGATAGTCAAAAATTTGATACAGTTGGTATAGATTTAGTTGCAATGTGTTCAAATGACCTTATTTGTAACTTTGGAGAGCCATTATTTTTCTTAGATTATTACGCTACAGCAAAACTTGAAGTTGAAGAGGCTTCTGCGGTTGTTAAAGGTATAGCTGAGGGTTGTATTAGAAGTGAGTGTGCTTTAATTGGTGGTGAAACTGCTGAGATGCCTGGTATGTATAGTGAAGGTGACTTTGATTTAGCTGGTTTTTGTGTAGGTATTGCAGAAAAAGATGAGATGGATAGAGTATCTCGTGTAGAAGCAGGTGATGTTTTAATTGCATTACCAAGTTCTGGTGTTCACTCAAATGGTTTCTCTTTAGTTAGAAAACTACTTTTAGAAAAATTAGGTATGAAGTTTGAAGATGATTTTAATGGTCGTACTTTAATTGATACATTATTGGAGCCAACTAGAATATATGTAAAAGATTTTAAAGCTTGTAAAGAAAATATCAATGCTTTAGCACATATCACTGGTGGTGGTATTGTAGAAAATTTACCTAGAGTTTTACCTTCTAATTTAAGAGCAGTAGTTCAAAAAGATAAAGTACAAGTTCTTCCTATTTTTCAACTAATGGGTGAGCATGTAGAAGAATCTGAAATGTATAGAGCATTTAATATGGGTGTAGGTATGATTTTTGTGGCTAATGCTTCAGAAGTTGATACTATCTTAGAGAAAACAGATGGATATGTGATAGGTCACATTGAAGCAGGTGAAAAAGGTTGTGATTTAGTTTAATCTAAATATAGATTTTACTAAATTAGAATAATAAAAATAAAAAAAGGAAACAGATGAAAATAGCAGTAATTCAAGGACCAAACTTAAATATGTTAGGTATAAGAGAGCAAAATATTTATGGTCCAATGACTTTAGATCAAATTCATGAACAAATGAAAGGTAGTGCAGACCAAAATGGCGTAGAGCTAGAGTTTTTCCAATCTAACCTTGAGGGTGAAATTGTAGATAAAATTCAAGAGTGTTTAGGTACAGTTGATGGTATTATTATAAATCCAGCTGCTTACTCACATACAAGTATTGCTATTGCAGATGCTATTTCAGCTATTAATTTGCCAGTTGTAGAAGTTCATATCTCTAATATTTATAAAAGAGAAGAATTTAGACAAAAATCTATCACTGCAAAATCTTGTGTAGGTGTTATTACAGGATTTGGTCCATTAGGTTACCATATGGGACTTATTGGGTTAACACAAATAGTAAATGAGATGAAAGCAGCTCAAGCAGCAAAACAACAAGCACAAACAGATTCATAATATAGTATGAAAAACTATATTTTACAAAATGAAAATAGTGTATATTTTGAATGTGGATATAGTTGTGATAATGTAATCTTTCTAAGTCTGGGTGATGAGAACTTTTTCATCACTGATGCTAGATATGAGATAGAAGCAAAACTACTTACAAAAAATTGTGAAGTTTTTATCACAAATGACTTAATCAAACTAACACGAAAAATACTTAAAAAAAACAAAATAAAAAAACTTCATTTTGATCCAAATGATTTTACACTTTTAACATATCAAAAACTATCAAACAAATTAGATATAAACTTTATTCAAAAGCCAAACTTCTCTAAATTTAAACGACTTATTAAAACTCCTGACGAGATAAAACTTATCTCTAAAGCTATGCAATTAGGTAGGGATGGATTTAAAATGTTTAGTAGCTATTTACAAGATGATGGTTTAGGAAAAAGTGAGAAGTTTCTTTTTTTTAAAGCAAAAGAGTTTATGAGTAATTGTGGAGAGTTAGATTTAAGTTTTGACCCTATTGTGGCAATAAATCAAAATAGTGCTAAACCTCACGCTTTACCAACGCAGAAGTTATTAAATAAAAATGGTTTACTTTTAGTTGATGCTGGTGTGAAGTATCAAAGGTATTGTTCGGATAGAACTTGTACTTCTAGTGTAACAAAAAATATTAACTTTAAAAGAGAACAAAAGTTTAAAAATACAACAGAACAAAAAGTTTATGATATTGTTTTAAAAGCACAAGAAACAGCCATTAGTAAAGCAAGAGTTGGAGATAAAGCATCACAAATTGATAAGTTAGCTAGAGATATTATCGAAAAAGCTGGTTATGGAAAACAATTTGTACATAGCACCGGTCATGGTGTAGGGCTTGATATTCATGAATACCCAAATATCAATAGTAGAAGTGATGTTATTATTGAAGATAATATGGTATTTACAGTAGAACCGGGTATCTATCTAAATGATAAATTCGGAGTAAGAATTGAAGATACAGTTGTTATGAAAAATGGAAGAGCAATTATTTTATAAGTAATGGGTAAGTTTTAAAAACTTGCCCATTCATCATCATCAGAATTACTAATAACAGGTTTAATTGTCTGTTTTACTTGTGTTGTTTTAGGTGTTGAATTTACCTGTTTTATAGGTTTAGAAGATTTTGCTTGTACTATTTTAGGTTTATCTACTGTTTGTTGAGTATCTGTTTTTTTAGCTTTAACACTCTCTTTTCCATTGAACTCTTTTTCATCAGCACTTTGCACAATCAATGTCGAAATACTATCTGTTTGTTTTGCAATATTATTTGTTTGTGATGCAATCGATGCATTTTCTTGAGTTTGTCTATCTAAAGAGTTTATAGCATCATTGATTTGTATAATTCCAGTTTGTTGCTCTTTTGAAGATGTTTCTATACTTGATATAAGTTCTATTGTTTTAGAGATACTATTATTTAGTTCTGTGTAACCATCTATCATATCATCAGCTATTTTTTTACCACTATTTGCTTTATCAGTTGCATTTTGAACTAAAGCTTTAATCTCATTAGCAGCTTCTGCAGATCTTGAAGCTAGATTTCTAACCTCTTGTGCAACTACGGCGAAACCTTTCCCTGCTTCTCCTGCTGTTGCTGCTTCTACGGCTGCGTTAAGTGATAAAATATTTGTTTGGAATGCAATTTGATCAATAACTGTAATAGCTTCACTAATAGCAGTTACCTCTGTATTTATTTCATCCATAGCATTTGTAGTTTGATTTGCAAGATTTTGACCTTTTGAAACATAGGTTTTAACTTCATCTCCATGCTTTGCCATCTCTAAAACATTTTGAGTGTTGTTTGTAATATTACTTGTAACTTCATCTAAAGCTGCTGCTGTTTCTTCTAAAGCTGCTGCTGCTTCATTTGAGTTTTTATTTAATGTATCTACATTTGATAATAAAATATTTGAACTATCTCCAAGTGTTAAACCATTTTGTTTATTTTCAATAAGCATATTTGTAATTGCATCTCTTAGTTTATTTATATCTAAAACTAAAAGTTCAAATACTCCACCTTTTTCAATATTATTAACTACAAGTTTATTTCTATAATCAAGATGTGCATACTCTTCTAAAATCTTATTAATATCTTCAAAATGGTTTTTAGTTGCATTTATCATCTCATTTACACTATCTTTAAATATCTCTAGTGATTTATTTGAAGTATGACCTTCTATTTGCTCACTATACCAACCCTTTATAACTCTATCCATAGTTTTTTTAGAATCATTGATAAGTTTTTCATCTTGTTCTATTAAATCTTTTGTTTTAGCGATATTTTGGTTTACAACTCTTGCCATAGTTCCAATCTCATCGGATGAACTATCATCTAATTGTTCAGTAGTAGTTGTTTCTTTATTTAAGTACTTAAAGAAACTAAGCATTCCCTTTTCAAAATTTTCTAATGGTTTAATAATTGTACGATTAGTAATTATATTTACAATAAACATTGCAATTAGTATTATTATAAGTGCTTCTATAATAAATGAGATAACAATAGAATTGATTTTATCTGAAGTTTCTTTTTCCATCGAGATAACTTTATCTTCAATATCATCAACATAAGCACCAGTTCCTACAATCCAGTTCCAACCATTAAATTTCTTTACATATGAAAATTTTAGTTGTGGTTTATCTTTACCTGGTTTTGCCCAAGAGTATTTAACTAAACCACCTTGTTGAGATTGTTGGGCAACTTTTACCATATCATTAAATAGATATACCCCATTTGGGTCTTTTACATTTGATAAATCTTTTCCATTTAAAGATGGCTTTATTGGGTGCATTATCATTTTTGGTTGAGTGTCATTTATCCAAAAGTATCCACTTTTTCCGTATTTCATATTATTAATTGAATTTAATGCTTCTTTTTGAAGTTCTTGTGTTACATCAGTAATATATGCACCAGTACCTATAATCCAATTAAAAGGTTTAAAAGTTCTAACATATGATACTTTTGGAAGTTTTTTACCATTTAAATTTTGTATATATGAAACAAATCCTTCCCCAATTTTACCTTTTTCTACAAATTCATCCCAATGTTTAACACCTTTTTTGCTTTTTCCAATAAGATGTTTTTTTAAGGGATGCATTACTATTGTTGTATCAAAATCATTTATCCAAAAGTAACCATTTTTCCCATATCTACTTGAACTAACAATAAATTTAATTTTGTTTTTTAACTCTTCTTCTGAAATCTTATCTTTAAATTTTTCATAAACTATGTTAATCATATTGAATACTTGTGTTGAGTGAGAAGTTAAAGTTTTTTGAACCTCTTGTTTGATTTTCTCATTTGTACCTCTTTGATAAAAACTATCTATAGTATTTAACGCAACTGATACATAGTTTTCTAGTTCCTTCTCTTTTGTTTGATAAGCTTCTTTTTTATATTGCTCAATATTTGCACTAGACACACTTTTAATAGTCATGATTGATTGAAATGCTAAGATTATTGTTACAATAAGTGTAACACCTAAAATTATACTAAATAGCTTTGATTTAATCGTTAAGTTTTTCATTATTTTCTCCAGAATGATATTGAGATATTATATCAAATATAAACTTAGGAAATAACTTAAAAAAATATTAATATTTGTAATTATATTGTAATATAAAGTTGTTATGAAAAATGGAAGAGCAATTATTTTATAAATAATATGCTCGTAAAATAAGTAAATTTATCAAAATAAATTAAATTTACAACACATTATTACTAAATATTTTGATAGTACTTTATCAAAAAATCAAAATGCTACAAAAATGCTATTCAATATAATTATAATACATCAATTTATTGTTTATAAGGACAAGTATGAAAAAATTATTTTTAATTATTGGAGCACCAGGTAGTGGTAAAACAACTGATGCAGAGTTAATCGCACAAAAGCATACTGATATTACGCATTATAGTACTGGTGATATGTTTAGAGCTGAAGTAGAAAGTGAAAGTGAATTAGGAGCAGTGATTAATGGTTATATTAGTGCTGGAAATTTAGTACCTATTGATATAGTTATAAATACAATCGTAACAGCAATTAAAAAAGCCCCAACTCCTGTTGTTTTAATAGATGGATACCCAAGAAGCTCTGAACAAATGACTGAATTAGATAAGTTTTTAAAAGATGATGCAGAAGTAAATTTAGTAAGTGTTATGGAGGTTGTTGTATCTGAAGAGGTAGCTAGAGACAGAGTTTTAGGACGAGCGCGTGGTGCAGATGACAATAATGAAGTATTTGATAATAGAATGAAAATATATACAAACCCTTTAAATGAAATACAATCGTTCTATGAGGAAAAAAATTTATTAAAAAAAATCAATGGTGAACGAACTATTGAAGAGATTGTAGAAGAGATGGATATATTTATCCAAAGTAAAATTTAATTTAAATTGAGCTCATTATATATAGATAAAGAGGCTTTATCAACTCTTGCTATGGCAAGAGATGGATTACTCTACCCAGTAACTTCTTTAATGAATAAAAAAGAAGCACACGAGGTAGATAATACTGGATTATATAAAAAGTCTATTTTCCCATTTTCATTTGTATTAGCACCATCAGGTAAAAGAAACAAAAAAGTTTTAGAATCATCTAAAAAAAATGATAGATTAGAATTGGTATGTGAAAACAAAATATGTGGATTTATTATAGTTGATGAAGTATTTACTATAAGTAAAGATAGCCGTATTCAAAATATTTATGGGACAATCAATCCTGAACATCCTGGTGTTAAAGACACATATAAACGACTTGGTAATTTAGCAATATGTGGTAAATTTGAGATTAATTTTGATCAAATAAAAGATAATATAAAACAAATAAAAGAAACTAGTAAAAACTTAAATGCAAAAAATATATCAACGATTATATTATCTGGTAAACCATTTCATAGAGTACATGAAAGGTTAGTAAGAAATGCATTAGTCAAATCAGATTTATTAGTTATTTTTTTACGAAAATCATATAAAAAAGAGGATTTAAACTATTCCATGCGGTTTAAAATATTAAAATATTTTTGTGACAACTTTTTGCCAAAAGATAGAGTACTTCTATTACCCTTTGAAAATACATATATTTTTGGTGGAGTAAATGAATTATTATTAAATGCAATTGTAGTAAAAAACTATGGAATTCAAAGACTAATTGTAAGTCAAAAACAACCAGGTTTAGGTGCATATTGGGACAAGAAAAGGTTAGTTTCTATTGTAGATACAATTAAACAAATAGACCTAAATATAGATGTAATGAGTGAATTTGTTTATTGTGATAATTGTAAAACATTAGTTAGTACAAATAGTTGTCCACATGGAAGTCATCATCATGTTAAGTATCATAATAATTCTATAATGGAATTATTTAAGTTAGGTATTATCCCACCTGCCATTTTAATGAGAAAAGAGATATCTGCAATAGTTTTAAGTATAATGTATCCAGAAAGAGAAGATAAATTAAAAAAGATTTTTCAGGATTTATCAACCTCTACAGGTGTAATAGATGAATTTAAAAGTGAAGATTTTTACGAAGGACTGATGAACCTCTACCAAACTTCATCTTTAACATAATCTATGAATATTTTAATAATTGAAAATGAAACATATTTAAGTCAAAAAATTATTTTAAGATTGCAAGAGGATAATCATAGTTGTACTTCAATATATTCTATAGATGAATTAGATAGTGAGATTAAATATGATGTTATTCTTTTATCCACAGGTTATGAAAAGAAAGTGATAACAAAAGTTTTGAAATTACATCCATCCACAATTATTATATTTCTGGGTGATTGTAATAAAGTTTTTTATCTTAAATATATTAAAGATTTTAAGCTACATGATTATATATCAAAGCCATTTGTAATGGATCAGTTAATAAGGATGATAAATCATTATATAACTTATGAATATTTAGTAAGTAATAATAAATCCCTTGATTTTTATTGTAATAATATTTTAAAGAAAGATATTAAAGAAAGTAGTACTTGTTTCAATCTATCTAGTAATTTATATTTTTTATTATCAATTGATGATTATTTAAAGCAAATTATACATACTTTTCAACATATACTTACAGATGTGGAATTAAGTAAGAAATTAGGAATAAGCAGAAAAACACTTTGGGCTAAGAGAAAGAAGTTAAAAGTCCTTTAAGTCCTTTACTTATGAATTTTGGATATAATAATAAATATTTATAAACAAAAGAGAAAAAATGACATTTAGACAATTAGGGTTATGCCAAGAGATCGCAAAAGCGTGTGAAGATAGAGGTTATGAATCACCAACAAAGATTCAAGAGGAAGCTATCGTACATCTTTTAAGAACAAGAGATTTATTAGCAATTGCAAGAACTGGTACTGGTAAAACTGCTGCATTTGTATTGCCAATGCTACAAAATATTAAAAATAAACAAATAGAAGCTAAAAAAAATGATGATACATCAAGCAGAGTTTTAACAAAACTTATCATTGCACCAACAAGAGAGTTAGCTTTACAATTAGAAAAAAGTGTAAATGCATATGCAAAATATATGGATATAGAAACTTGTTGTGTATATGGTGGATCAAACATAAAACCACAAGTAAGACGTCTTGAGGAACGAGTTGACTTAGTTATTGCTACAACTGGTAGACTTATGGACTTAATCAGAAAAGAAAAAATCAATGTAACAAAAATAGATACTTTAGTACTTGACGAAGCTGATTCTATGCTTGATATGGGATTTGTGGCTGATATTGAAGAGATAATGAAAAATTTAACAAATTTAAAACAAGTTGTTTTATGTTCTGCAACACTTGGACCAAATATCAAAAAATTATCAGCTCAACTTCTTCATAACCCAAAAGTTATTGAGATAAAAACTAAAGATAGAGTAAATGATAGAATAGAGCAAATTGCATACCCTTGTACAGCAGAGAAAAAATTAGAGATGTTATCATTTTTAATTGGTACAAAAAATATGAAACAAGCTTTAGTTTTTTGTAAAACAAAAGCATCAGCAGAGGAGATTGTAAAAAATCTTAAACTAGATGGTTTAAAAGCAGCCTCAGTTCATGGTGATAAAACACATGGTGCTAGAGTAAAAGCTATTACACAATTTAAAGAGGGACAAATAAAAGTGCTAGTAGCTACTGATGTAGCAGCAAGAGGACTTGATATAGTTGATTTATATTATGTAATTAACTTTGACCTACCTTTTATGCCTATTGATTATGTTCATAGAATTGGTAGAACGGCAAGAGCTGGAAAAAATGGTATTGCTATATCTTTACTTGATGCTTATGATGTAGCTACTATTAGAGATGTTGAAAAGTATATTGAACAAAAGATTCCTCTTTTAGAGCTTGATGGTTTTGAAGTAGATAAAAGAATGAAAATGATTGCTACAAAAAAGATTGTTGAAACAAAAGATGATATAAAAAGAAAAAAAATTGGTGGAGCATTTGGAAATAAAAAACATAGAAAAGATGTAAAAAAAGCTCCAAAACAAAGAGGTAAAAGAATAATTGGTGGCAGTAAATAACAAAGCATGCAAGCATATTTAGCCTTGAAAGCAAGTGCAGGAAGTGGAAAAACTTTTGCACTTACTGTACGATATATATCACTACTTCTACTTGATGCCAATCCAAAAGAGATACTAACTTTAACTTTTACAAATAAAGCAGCTGCACAAATGGCAGATAGAATATATAATACACTTATATCTTTAGGGGATGATAAAGATATTTTAGATGCTGTTGAAAAAGAAACAAACCTAACAAAACAGATTATATTAGATAAAAAAGATAGTATGATTAAAAACTTTATAACTTCAGAGTTAGCAATATATACTATTGATAAATTTATAAATAAAATTCTAAGAGAGTTTAGTGGATATATTGGTATAAATGATGATTTTAGCATAAAGTTTGATGATGAAGAGTTGCTTTTATATAAGTTTTTAAGTTCCTTAGATGAGGAGCAATTTAACTCTTTAATATCTTTTGCACATAGTGAGAAAAAAAAGTTAAACTCAATAGTTGAACTTTTTAAAATACTTATAGATAAAAATGAGAAGTTAGAGTCTATAGAGTATCCCGTAGAGAGTTATAGTGCAGTAAAAATAGCTATACTAGAAGATGCAAATGTTATTAAGAACTTTATAGATAAAAGTACAGTTTCTGCTTCAGGATATAAAGCAGTTGATTTTAATAGTGTAACTTCACTTTTAGATAAGGGTAAAACTTGGCTTACAAAAGAGAGTTTAGGGGAGTTTAGTTATTTTAAAAAAGCGAAACCACCAAAAGAGCTCGATGATAACCTTGATAGATTAAAACAAAATATCACTTTATATTACTCTATACAAGAAAGTATCACTTTAAAGAATCTATTTAAGATATTTGAGGATTTTAAACAATTTAGAACTTCACATAATAAACAAAGAAATGCTTTAGAGTTTAGTGATATTACAAATATTGTTTACAACCTTTTAGAAAATCATATTGATAAAGATTTTTTATATTTTAGACTTGATACAAAATATAATCATATCTTAATAGATGAGTTTCAAGATACTTCAACACTACAGTATAAAATACTTTATCATCTAATAGATGAGATAATATCTGGTAATCCAGAGGTATATAAAACATTTTTTTATGTGGGTGACATAAAACAATCTATTTATAGATTTAGAGGTGGAACAAAAGAGCTTTTTGATTATGTAGCAAAAGTTTTTAATCAAAGTTTGAAAGTTGAACTACTTGATACAAACTATAGAAGTAGTAAAAATGTTGTAGAGTTTGTAAATAGAACTTTTATAAAAACTAAAAACTATGAGTATGACCCACAAAAGGTAAATAGTAAAATAGAGGGTTTTGTAGAGGTTACTCCGTTTGCAATAAATGAAGATGATATATACAACGAGATATATCTAAAAGTAGATAGTTTACTTTCAAATGGAATTGATCCATCAAATATAGCAATACTAACATATACAAATAAAGATGTTTTAAATGTTTATGAGTATTTAAAACAAAAGCTTCCAAGTCTTAGTATAGTTACAGAGATGACATCAAAACTAATAAATCAAAAAAATGTAAATGCTGTAATAAATGCAGTTAAATATTTATATTTTAAAGAGGATATTTACAAAGTAAACTTTAATAGTTTAGTTGGCTATGAGTATTTTAAAGAGTTTACATTTTCTATTGATATTAAAGGGACTGATATAGTTACAATTGTTAAAACTCTTAGTTACTACTATGATATAGTTGATGAAAATGTTATAAGGCTTATAGAGCTTTGTAACTCTTATGAAGCTATTGTTGATTTTGTATATGATATTGATAAAGATGATACATCTGTTGTTTCTAACTCTTTAAATGGACTACAAATATTAACAGTATTTAAATCAAAAGGTTTAGAGTTTGATACAGTTTTAGTACTTGATAGAATCACAAGAAAAAATCCAGATAGATCATCTTTACTGTTTGATTATGAAGATATAAATTTAAATAAAATCTTTTATAAAAGATCAAAAAGGGAAAACCTAGATATATATTATGAAGAGGCTTTAAATAAAGAGAAAAGCTTAAGTTTAGCAGATGAGTTAAATATACTTTATGTGTCTCTAACAAGAGCAAAAAACAATCTTATAATATTTAAAAAAGCAAAAGGTAGTGTGTTTGAGTATCTTGAAGAGTTTGATTTACAAACTATAGGTAGCTTATATATTACAGCAAAAAAAGCTAAAAAAATAGAGGCTATAGAGAAGGTTACTTATACCCCTTTAAACTTAGGTTATCAGGAGAAAGATAAAAAAGAAAAAGATAGTAAAGAGACTTTAAAAGCCAGATATTTTGGTATAGCTACGCATTATTGTTTAGAGATGATGAATCAGTTTAATTCAAAAAGTTTAAAAAATGCTATATTCATGACACAAAATAGATATAGCAATCAAATAACACAAGAAGAGTTTGAAGATTTAAATAAACGGATAGAAAATCTTATAGATGATGATAATTTTAAAGATTTAATCTCAGCAGATACAACATACACAAAAGAACAAGCACTTATATATAATGGTGAGCATAAAATAATTGACCTATTAATTAAATGTAATGATGGATATAAAGTTGTTGATTATAAAACAACAAATGAAAAAAGCCATACTCACTATACACAGGTACAAAAGTATGTTGAGGCGATAAAAGATATAACTTCATCAGATGAGGTTGAAGGATATGTTGTATATCTATTTAAAAATAGTGTTGAGGTGATAAAAGTATGATTAAAAGAACAAGTAAAAGGATGATAAATTGGGAATATTAGATTCGATACTATTAGGTATCATAGAGGGGTTTACAGAGTTTTTACCTATTAGTTCAACTGGACACTTAATAGTGGCATCAGAGTTTTTAAAAATAGATCAAAACAATGTAACAAAAGCATATGAGGTTATAATTCAATTTGCGGCAATATTAGCGGTTCTTTTAACATATAAAGATAAGTTTCACCCTAGTAAAATAGAGTTATGGAAAAAACTTATTTTAGCTTTTATACCTATTGGTGCTGTTGGGTTTATATTTTCATCACAAATAAAAGCTATGTTTGATATAAAAATAGTGGCCATCATGTTTATTGTTGGTGGTATAGTGTTTTTAATTGTTGAAAAGTTTTATACTGAAAAAGAACATTTTATAGATGATGTTGAAAAAGTTAGTTACAAACAAGCTCTTTGGATTGGAGTGGCTCAAATAGCTGCTTTAATACCAGGAACAAGTAGAGCAGGGAGTACAATCATAGGTGCTATGTTAGTAGGACTTAATAGAAAAGCATCAGCTGAGTTTAGTTTTTTACTTGCTTTTCCTGTTATGTGTGCAACTACTGGGTATGATTTACTTAAGCATTATAAAGATTTTAGTGATGCAAATCTTGTTGTATTAGGTGTTGGTTTTGTTGTTGCTTTCATTGTGGCATTTATAACTATAAAACTATTTTTAAAGTTTTTAGAAAAGTTTACATTTGTAGCTTTTGGTATATATAGAATTGTATTTGGGTTGGTGTTATTAATCTGGTTTATATAGGTTAATCATTTTAGGTAATGATTAAAGTGAGGAATACGGCGATATTAGGCAAGATTTATTCAGCCTTTAATATCTCATACTTAAAACAGTAAAAGCTTGGTAAGTTGCCATTATAGCCTTAATATACTTCTTTTCTATGTGCTACTCTAATTATTGTAATTACCAATAAATTATTTTCTTTTAAATATATTATTCTATAGTTTCCTGCTCTTTTTCTAAACTTACCTTTATGTTTTCCTTTAAGTGATTTATCCAGCGAAAAGTTGCCATTTTGTAAATCTATAATTTTACTTCCAATTAATTGTTGGGATGCTTTGTCAAGTTTTAAAAACTCTTTTTGAGCTTCTTGATCAAAAGCGATATTAAACATTAATTCCAGCTTGAGCAAATACAACTTCAAGTGGAACAACTTTAGTTTTACCACTTTTTAAATTGTCTATTCTTTTATCTGCTACCATTTCATCTAGCTTATCAAAATAAAGATCGATTGCTTTTTCGATTAAACTAGTTCTTGTTTTATCTAATTCCTTTGCATATTCATCTAAGTGTTGAACTACATCTTTTTCAAGTCTAATATTTATTGCTTGTTTCATAGTTAAATCCTTTGTTCTTTTGTAGATACAATTGTAGTGTAAATAAAGTTGATTGTCAAGTGGCTTATAACGATGGAAGTGAGGGACATTAACAGACATTTTGTTCTTTTAATTTTATTTAAGTATAACGACAGAACTAAAAGAAGTGGGCAAAACGGCTTAAAATTTAGTATTGTATATCTCTTTACGAAATACTAAAAGCTTAAGATTTCTGAATATTCACTTCTTTTTTCCAAGATATTGTTAGATATAGCCCCATCCTTGAAACTTTTCCGTTAAGCTATTATCAGTTTCAAAGGCTTTAAAATAAAGATATTCTGGTGCTAAATCTAAGTGATCATTCCATTTTAAAGTATAATCTACTTTAAATTTCTTAAACTTCTCAATATCTTGAAGTTCTTTAAATGGTTTTATTTTTCCATTTAAAATGAAATCTTTTAAATCTACAATTCCATTTTTATGGTCACTAAATTCTAATGATATTTTATAGTTATCTTGATAATTTGCATTTATAATACTTAGCATAATTTACTCCTTGAAATTAAACCAAAGGTTTAATTTTAACATATTCTCCAGTTTCTTTTATATTTTCCCAATTTTGTAATAATTCATTTTGATGGTCTTCTGCCCATTCTACGACTAATCCTAAAACCTTTGATGGAAGTCTTCCCTCCATTACTCCAAATGTTTTTATATTTATTGATGCTTTGTATTCATTATACTCAACATGAAAATGAGGAGGATTATGTTCATTGAAATACATAAATATTTTGATACCTAAAAATCTACTTATTTCTGGCATTTTTATTCCTTGAAGTTTGATAAGTTTATTATAACAGAATTATATTTTAAACTTAACATATAACTATTTATTACACATTATATATATTTTTTATTCTTATTATTTTAATTGATAGCTTACCTCATTACATAAGATATAATTCACATAAAATGTCCGACTAGTTAGAATTATTGTACAAAAATAAAAATATTAAGTGATTTAGTTGATATTGGATATAATGCAAAATAAAATAATAAAAATTGGATAGTATATTATGAGTAAAATAGAACTATTATCTCCAGCAGGTAATTTAGAAAAGTTAAAAATAGCATTTGCTTATGGAGCAGATGCTGTATACGGTGGAGTTAGTCACTTTAGTCTTAGAATTAGAAGTGGTAAAGAGTTTACTATGGAGACTTTTAAAGAGGGTATAGATTATGCTCATTCACTTGGAAAAAAAGTATATGTTACTGTAAATGGTTTCCCTTTTAACTCTCAAATTGAACTACTTAAAAAACATATTATTAATATAGCTGCTTTAGAGCCAGATGCAATAATAGTTGCCACTCCAGGTGTTGTAGCACTTTGTAATGAGTTAGCACCAGGTATCCCTATTCACCTTTCAACACAAGCAAATGTTATGAACTATCTTGATGCAAAAGTTTATTATGATATGGGTGTGAGAAGAATAATAGCAGCTCGTGAGATAAGTTTGCTTGATGTAAAAGAGATAAAAAAGCAACTACCAGATTTAGAGATAGAGATATTTGTTCATGGTTCTATGTGTTTTGCATATAGTGGTAGATGTCTTGTAAGTGCAGTACAAATGGGAAGAGTTCCAAATAGAGGATCTTGTGCAAACGATTGCAGATTTGAGTATACTTTATATGCTGGAAATGATGAACATGGAACACTTTTCAGACTTGAAGAGGAGCAGGGGATTGGTACATATATTTTCAATGCAAAAGATATGAATCTAGCTTCTCATGTAAAAGAGATATATGATAGTGGTGCAGTTGATTCTATTAAGATTGAAGGTCGTACTAAGTCTCCTTATTATGCAGCAGTTACAGCGTATGCTTATAGTATGGCTCTAAGAGATTGTGAGGCAAATGAATTTATAGCTCAAAAATACCAAGATGAACTAAATACAACAAAAAATCGTGGTTTTACAGATGCGTATCTTGTACATAAACCATTTGAAAAGAATGATACACAAAACTATGAATATGCTTTAAGTGCAGGTAGTTATGAAGTTACTGGATTTGTACTTGAAAATGAAAACTATTTTATGTGTAAATATAAAGTTTACCCAAATGATGAGATAGAAATATTTGCACCATTAAATAGTACAATTACTGAAGTTGATAATGAGATAGGTTCTATCTATAAAAAAGAGGATGGGAAGTACTATATTAAATTCAATAAAATAATAACAGAATCTGAAAAAGAGTTAGAATCAGTTCACAGTGGAAATACAAACCCTATAAAATTACCAGGTAAGTTACCATATATGACTATGTTAAGAACAAAGTCAGATCTACCAAGTGATCAAACAAGTTGCGCACAATAGAGAGTCTTTTAAAGAAGATCTCTATTAAAAAAGTTCAGTACTTAAATATCTCTCAGCAGTATCACAAAGAATTGTAACAATTTTTTTACCGCTATTTTCTTCTAAAGAGGCAATATATTTAGAGGCACAAATATTTGCACCAGAAGATATACCAACTAAAAGACCCTCTTTTTTAGCAAGATTTTTTGCTTCTTTTATTGCATCATCTTGGTCTACTTTTACAATCTCATCATATATATCAGTATTTAAAGTAGCAGGGATAAAACCAGCACCAATACCTTGTATCTTATGAGGGTTTGCACTTTGTCCACTTAAAACAGCACTTTGAGTTGGTTCTACTGCAATAATTTTAATATTTGGTAATCTTTGTTTTAATATTTTTCCAGTACCGCTTAAAGTACCGCCAGTTCCAACTGATGCTACAAAAATATCAATATCATTATCCATATCGTTTAATATCTCTAATGCAGTTGTTACTTCATGAATTGCAGGATTGCTAGGATTTGAAAATTGATCTAAAACTATTGCATTAGATTCATTCGCCTCTAACTCTTTGGCTTTATTAATTGAACCTGTCATACCTAGCGATGCTGGAGTTAAAACTATATTAGCCCCAAATATCCCCATAAGCTTTCTTCTTTCAATACTCATAGATTCAGGCATAGTAAGTGTTAGTTTAATACCCAAAGAGGCACATTGGCTTGCTAGTGCAATACCAGTGTTTCCACTTGTAGGTTCTATGATATGTGTATCTTTATTTATAGTACCATCTTTGAATGCTTGAGCTATCATGTTCATACCAATTCTATCTTTTACAGAACTAGTAGGATTCATAAATTCACATTTTGCATAAATAGATGAGTTTATATTGTTTAGTTGGATTATAGGTGTATTTCCAACTAAATCAGATATGTTTTTTGCTATTTTCATATGTTTTAATCTTCAGCTCTACTATTTTTTTCAGTTATTCCACTAAGTCCAAATCTTCTTGAAATCTCTTGTTTAATTCTATCTGGTGAGATGTTTTTAGATGCAAGTGCAACTAAAACATGATAGAGTAAATCAGCACCTTCATAGATTATCTCTTGGGTATCATTATCTTTTACTGCAAATGTAAACTCTCCTGATTCTTCAACAATTTTTTTAAGCATTGAGTTCTCTTTACCTTGAAGAAGTTTAGCTGTATATGAAGTTTTAGGGTCATCATTTTTTCGTTCTTGAATTGTATGATATAAAGTATCTACTACACCATAAGATGCAGTTGTATCTACCTCAATTTCACTGTTTATTTTACCGCTTTTAATATCTGTAAAAAAACAACTTTTTCTTCCTGTATGACAAGCAACTCCCGCTTGGTTTACTTTTAAAAGTATTGTATCGTTATCACAATCAAGTGAAATTGATACTACCTCTTGTGTATGATTTGAGCTTTCACCTTTTTTCCAGATTCTCTGTTTGCTTCTACTGAAATAGTGTGCATAGTTTGTGTTTAGTGTTAACTCTACAGCTTCTTTATTCATATAAGCTAACATCAAAACTTCATTTGTTGTATTATCCTGAGTAATAACTGGTATTAATCCATCTTGTTTTTCAAAATCTATTTGTTCTATTATTTTATTCATAGTAATTCCTTTTAGTTAAAACCTGTAATTTCATTCTCTTCTATCTCTGGTTCTTCAATATATTCTTCTATTTCAGTAGTGATATTTGTATCAGTACTATCTAGACTATCCATGTTATCAATAAATGGTAACTTAGATTCAAGTTGAATAATTTGTTCCTCTAATTGTTGAGTATTGTTTCTCTCTTGTGATAAATTATTTTCAATATTTTGAATATCTTTTTGTAGGTTTATTATAGTTTGATTTAGTGTTAAGTTTTTTGATTCTAAAGATTTTATATTATTTGTTTGTTTAATATTCTCTAATAGTAGTTCATCTGTTATATTTTCATAGTTAATTATTTTTGTAAAGATTAGTCCAAGTGCTAAAAGCAAAGTAAAGATTATTATATATGTGATATTTTTCATAAATCCATTAAATATAGATATTAAATAAAAAGAGATTAACTCTTTTTATTATTTTCTATCTAGCGATTGATGTATCTCTAGCAGTGTTTTTTGTATCTACCCAAATATTTGGAGTAGAACCACCAGGTGTTAAGAATATTTTAGCATCTTTGTTAACTTTAAGTGCTTCATTAAACTGACCTTGAATTTTAATTTGCTCTAGGTGTAGTAGTTTTGGTGTTAATGATTGAGCTACAAGTTTATTTGCTTTTGCTTGTGCTTGTGCTTCTATTGTAACAGCATCAGCTCTACCTTGTGCTTCAATTCTATTTGCTTCAGCATCTCCAGTAGCTTTAGCAGCTCTTTTTTCAGCCTCTTGCTTAGTTCTTAAAACTTCGTATTTAACTCTTTCAGATTCTTGATTTGCAACTTGAACTTTTTCAATTTGCTCTTTAATCTTAGTAGGAAGTACGATCTCTCTTAACTGAACTGATTCAATTGATACAGGTTTACCCTCTAAAGATTCAATCTCTGTTCTAATACCATTTTCAATTTGTGTAGCAATAGCATTTCTTTGCATTGGTAAATCTTCTGCATTAAATCCACCAACAACATTTCTTACAATGTTTCTTACAACTGGATTTACGATTTTATCTTCCCAAGAAAGTCCCCATGTTGCAATAGTTGTAGGAGCTCCATGTGGTAAAAGTTTGTATTGTACAGTTAATTCAATAGATACAGGTAACCCTCTAGCATCAAGAATATTAATAGCAGGATTGATTTTAATTCCAGCACCCATTCCACTCATATCTTCAATAGATTTATAGTTGATAAGTCTAACTTTTGTATCAACAGTGATAATCTTTTGAATACCTGGAATATAAAGATGAATACCTGGTTGTAAAGATTCTGTTTCATACTTACCTGTAGTAACTTTAATACCAACTTCACCAGAGTTAATAATTACAAATGGTTTAGCCATAAAAAGTATAACTACAATTGCAATAACTGCATAGATGATACCTGATTGTTTATTGAAGTTTTTAAACATTTCTGGTGGTTGAAATGGTGGTTCATAACCTCCGCCGTTACCGCCGTTTCCACCACCTCCATTGTTAGAGTTTTTGTTTGAATTACCAGAATTCTTATTTTCTTGTTGTCTATTTTTAAAATAGTCGTTGTCTATTGGCATTTTGCTTTCCCTTTTTGATATGAAATTAGTTCATATTTTGATGCAATCATATATGATTGCACTTTATGTTATCTTAAATATATTGTCTAGTTAATGTATGTTAAATGTTTTAAATATTTTTCATTTTTTCCAGCAACCACATCAAAGTATGCAGTTTGGATTTTCTCAGTTATAGGTCCTCTTGAACCACAACCAATAATTCTCGCATCAACATCTTTAACAGGTGTAATTTCAGCAGCAGTTCCTGTTAAAAAACACTCACTACAGATATATACCTCTTCTCTTGTGATTCTTCTTCTTACAACTTCAATTCCCATATCTTGGGCTAAATCAATAACAGTAGCTTGTGTGATAGATTTTAGTGAGTTGTCATTTGGTGGAGTGATTAGCTTACCATCCTCAACCATAAAAAAACATGCTCCACTAGCTTCTGCAATATAACCTTGATCATCTCTCATTAATGCTTCATCATATCCAGCTTCTACAGCTTCATATTTTGCCATTTGTGAGTTTAAGTAGTTTGCAACAGCTTTTGCTTTACCCATACCTGAAGTGTTTCCACCTCTAGTCATTGAAGCAATTTTAAGTCTAATACCATTTTTAAGACCATCTTCACCTAAATAAGCTCCCCATTTCCATGAAGAGATAGATACGTTTACAGGACAATCTTTGTGGTAAAGTCCCATAACACCATAACCTAAGTAAACAAGAGGTCTGATATAAGCACCATCAAAAAGTTCATTTTCTTGTAAAAGTTTAACTTGAGCATCGTTTAGTTCTTCAACTGTGTAAGGAACATCAATCATAGTCATTTTTGAAGAGTCTAAAAGTCTTTGAGTATGCTCTTGAAGTTTAAATATAGCACATCTTCCATCAGCAGTTTTATATGCTTTTGTACCTTCAATAGCACCATTTCCATAGTGTAGTGTATGTGTTAGAACATGAACCTGCGCTTCATCCCAAGGTGTAAGTTCTCCATCCATCCAAATATATTTTGCTTTATCCATTAATTTATCCTAGTATAATATTTATATAATTTCAATTTTGCTAAATATTTTATCTAAAAATAGTTTAAAAACGATATAATTATTTATGAATAATAGATTAACAATAAAAGATATAGAACAAATTTTATATGAAAGAACTAAAAATGATGAGTTTAAAACTTTAAAAAGTTTACCGTCTCCTGATTCTTTTAAAGATATGCAAAAAGCTACAAATAGAATTGTACAAGCTATACAAAATGAAGAAACAATAAATTTAGTCGGTGACTATGATGTTGATGGTATTACTTCTACTACCATAATGGTTCAATTTTTTTCAGCACTAGGCGTTGAGATAAATTATATTATACCAAATAGGTTTGAGCATGGTTATGGATTAAGTACTAAGATTTTAGAGCAAATATATGATGGATTGGTAATAACTGTTGATAATGGTATCACTGCTTTTGAAGCAGCTGAAATTTGTAAAAGTAGGGGACTTGATCTAATTATTACAGATCATCACACAGTATCAAGTAAATTACCAACAGCTTATTCAATTGTAAATCCTAAGCAAGATGATTGTGAGTTTCCATTTTCAGATATTTGTGGGGCTCAAGTTGCTTGGTACTTATGTGCTAATATTAAAAAAGCATTAAAGTTTGACTATAACTTAATGGATCTATTTGATATATTAGCTTTGGCTATAGTAGCAGATATCATGCCAATGGTTAGTATAAATCAAACAATGGTGAAAGCTGGATTAAAAGCTTTACAAAACTCACAAAGACCTGCAATAATTGCAATTAAACAAAGATATGGATTAACTACAATTACTGAAGAGGATATAGGGTTTAAAATTGCTCCACTAATAAATTGTGCTGGTAGAATGAGTGATCCTCTTGTAGCATTGGAGTTTTTATTATCTTATGATGAATATGAGGCAAATACTCAACTTGATTATTTAGTAGAACTTAATGAGCAAAGAAAAGTTGATCAACTACAAATATTTACAGAAGCAAAAGAGCAAGTTATTCATAGTGATGATGTGGTAATTGTTGCAAGTGATAAATGGAATGAGGGTATCATAGGTATAGTTGCCTCAAAATTATGTGAAAAGTATAAAAAACCTGCATTTGTATTTACTATTAAAGGGGACATTGCAAAAGCTAGTAGTAGAAGTGATTCATCAACACATCTTTATAACCTTATTTCAACTTGTAGTGAGTTATTAGAGGGATATGGTGGACATAAACAAGCTGCTGGATTAAGTTTAAATACAAAAAATCTTAATAAATTTAAAGAGTTAATAAACAAAAATATAAAACAGATGCCAAAGGAGGAAGATGATACTACAAGCAATTCTTTGGGAGAGTTCTCTATAAATGATGTAAATGATATTGTTTATAATATGATAGAGTCATATAGACCATTTGGACAATCAAACCCATATCCTATATTTACATTTTCTAATATTCAGGTTTTAGATTTATCAAAAATGGGGAAAAATAATGAGTTTACAAAATTAATTGTAGGAGATAGTTCTTCTAAGATTAATAAATCAAGTGCAAGCACATGTGAAGTTGTTATATTTATTGATTTTGATGATATATCTGTTGGGGATAATATAAGCTTTACAGCTACCATATCTAAAAATGAATTTAGAGGTAGTGTAAAGTATAACCTAATGTTTAAAGAGCTGTTATAGTACCATAGGACTATATATGTTTGGCTCTTCTTCTATGGTAGACTTATTCAAGTGTGTTATCTCTTGAGTTAGTCTTGTAGTATGGCTCGAAGATGCTAAAATATTTCCATTTTTAACATCAATCATTTTTACAAATAGAATTAGTTGATTTTTAGTTATAGTGTATGTTCCAACAATAGCATATCTTGCTCTATTTACACTATTGTTTATACTTTTTACATCTCTTGTTAAAACTTTAAAACCCTCTTGCCCAAATCTAAATCTTTTTGATAACTCAATCTCTCTAATTGTATAGTTGTATTTAGAAACAAGTTTATTTTTTAATAAATCAGTTAATACAAAACTTAACTTTGTATCGCTTTTTAAAGTAAAATTATCTGCAAAATTAGATACTAACAGTATCTCATCTCTACTTATATTTGGAAAAATTTGATTTGATGCTTTTTTAAGTAGTGTTGAAACAATTTCATCATAGTTTGTAGCTCTTATTTCATGGTCGTATTGAAACTCAGGTACACTACATCCTGTGTATAAAATAATTGTTAAAATTAAAATTAGTTTTTTAAGTTTTTGCATTAAAGTCCTTTTTTATTAGCATCATCATATTGTTGTTTCATCTTTTTAATATCTTCTGAAACTCTCCCTTTATATTTCTTAAAAGCTATTTCTCTATGCGTTAACTCACATCCATACTGCTGTTTTAGATTAATTAAATAGTTAAATCTCTTATCTATATTATTTCTTGCATCAAATGCACTAAATTGATTGTATGCTCCAAGAGGGGTAAAGATATACCATGCAGCAATACTTTTAATCTCTAATCCCGTGTTTTCATTTACTTCATAATTTATATCAATTAAATCTGCTATTTTAGTAGTTATTTGATTACAACTTAGAAGTTGATCCCCTTGTTGATATACCTCTACATCTTTTGGCACACAAGCGGTAAAAAATGTTGTTAATAAAGTTAATAGAATAATATTTATTATTTTATTAGGAATCATCTATTTATCTTCAATAATCATAATTGGATCGTATTCAATAGGATTATTTGGTTTTTTTTCTATTGGATTATTTTTATATACTATTTTCTCTTTTATTAGTACTTTTTTAGGACATAAATCATATAAAGTACAATCTTTTGGTGTGTATATAACTCTAGAACTGGAGATTATATTTCCAGATATAGAATCAATTATTCTACTGTTAATTAAAAAACTTCTATTTTCAAACTTAACATATGTACCTACTAATATATACTCAATTGTTTCAATGGTATCTTTTAGTTTTTCAGTTTCTCTTGTTATATGAAATTCACCATCTTCTGTAACTGATATAGCATCTTGACCTCTAAAGTCTGTAACATTAAATTTATTTATATGTAGTTCATTGAACATACTTTCACTTATCATTCTACCAAATGTAGTTGTCTCTTCTAAATTATTTAAATCCACAAATGATGTTAGAATTATTTTAGTAGTTTTATTTTTAACTGTATTAGATTCAAAAAGTTGTTTTGCAATTTGTATAATTACTTCATTTAAGTTGCTTGATGAATAGTTATTTAATTCGTAATCAATATAAGGTTTATTATCAAGTTCATTTTCAGTAATAACTTCCTCTGACTTTACTTGAGTAGTTGTTTTTTCTTTAGGCGTTGTAAATTGGTTTAGATTAATACAGCCTGTTAATAAAAGAGACGATAATAAAAATAGAAAAGAGATAGATTTCATCTATATACCTTATTGTAAAATTTAATTATTATACAAAAGGTTATATAAATATGTCTTTAATCAATTAGTATATTATCTAATTGAATTAGTTACGATTCTTATTGTTCTAGGTTTAATACAATTATTTAAAAGTTTACAATCATTAGTGTTATAGTAAGTTTTAGCAGATGCTACAACTTTACCTGTAATGTTATCCATTATTCTTGCATTTATTAACAGTTTATTATCGATTAAAGAGTATGTACCAACTAAAACATAAGTATTTTCAATGTTTTTATTTATTAGTTTTGCATCTCTAGTTATAAAAAACTCACCAGTAGTATTGATAGTCAATGCATTTTGACCTCTAAAGTCAGCTACTTCAAACCCTCTTATAAAGAGTTCATTAAAAAATGTTTCACCCAAAGTTCTACCAAATGCAGATGTATTACTTAGTTTATGTAGATCAACAAATGAAGTAATAGCAATATTTCCCATATTTTCTTTTGTTAGTTTACTACTAGCTAATAAGTTATCTGCTAGTTCAACAATTCTATCATCTAGTTCCCCATTTGAACCAACAAGTGTTGAATTAACCATATTAGAATCACTTCTAACCTCTAGTGCTGAACCTGCCGTTGAATAACAAATCAATGATGCTACTAAACTATGTTTTAATACTTTTTTTAACATAAAGAACTCCTCATATGTAAATTAATTAATGAAAGTTTATCTTAACAATTCTTAAAATTAGATTAAATATATGAGCTGTTTTACTATTGATATAAAACTAAACTTAAAATATTTAATTAATAAAATAAAATTAACAAACAATTAACATATTCAACTTGATTTAAATCAAGGTTTGTTAAACTTACGACAATAAGTGGCGTTTTGCGTGGCTTTATTTTAAACTTTAGGAGGATGTTGATGCAGAACAGTGCAGCAATTGAGTATGATTACTCGATAGCAAAAGCCTTTACTTTTGCAACAATTCTGTTTGGTATTATAGGTATGACGGTTGGTGTTATTTTAGCATTTCAACTTGCATTTCCAGCTTTAAGTAATTTAGCTGGTGAATATGGTACATTCAGTAGGTTAAGACCACTACACACTAATGGTGTGGCATTTGGTTTTACGCTAAGCGGTATCTTTGCAACATGGTATTATGTTGGTCAAAGAGTATTAAAAGTTTCTTTAAAGGAATCACCATTTTTAATGGGTGTTGCGAAATTACATTTCGCGTTGTATTTTATTACAATTCTTTTAGCAGTTGTTACTTTAATTTCAGGAATTACAACTTCAAAAGAGTATGCTGAATTAGAATGGCCATTAGATCTACTTGTTGTAGTATGGTGGGTTCTATGGGGTGTATCTATTTTTGGACTTATTGGAATTAGAAGAGAGAGAACATTATATATCTCTTTATGGTATTACATAGCTTGTTTCGTTGCTGTTGCAATGTTATATCTATTTAATAATATGGAAGTTCCTACAATGTTATTTGCAGATGGTGCTCCTAGTAGCGTTATGCATTCAATTTCAATGTATGCTGGTACAAATGATGCGCTAGTACAATGGTGGTTTGGACACAATGCTGTTGCATTTGTATTTACTGCTGGTATTATTGCACAAATTTATTACTTCTTACCAAAAGAATCTGGACAAAATGTTTATTCTTATAAACTTTCTATCTTAGCTTTCTGGGGATTAATGTTTGTTTATTTATGGGCTGGTGGACATCACCTTATTTATAGTACTGTTCCTGATTGGATGCAAACTATGGGTTCTGTTATGTCTGTTGTTCTTATTTTACCATCATGGGGTTCAGCTATTAATATGCTTTTAACTATGAAAGGTGAGTGGGGTCAATTACAATCATCTCCATTAATTAAATTTATGGTTATGGCTTCAACTTTCTATATGTTATCAACTATTGAAGGACCAATTCAAGCTATTAAATCTGTTAATGCTATTGCTCACTTTACTGACTGGATTCCTGGTCACGTTCATGATGGTGTTCTTGGATGGGTTGTATTTATGATTATGGCTGCTTTATTCCATATGGCTCCAAGAATGTTTGGTAGAGAGATCTATTCTAAATCATTAATGGAAACACAATTCTGGTTACAAACTACTGCGATTGTACTTTACTTCACATCTATGTGGATTGCAGGTATTACTCAAGGTATGATGTGGAGAGCATATGATGAATACGGTTCATTATTATACTCATTTATTGATACAGTTACTGTACTTCAACCTTACTACACTATTAGAGCTGTAGGTGGATTAATGTACTTAATTGGATTCTTTATGTTTGCTTACAATATGTATAAAACAGCTACTGCAGGTAGAATTCTTGATAAAGAACCTACAAATGCATCGCCTATGGGCGCTTAAGAGAAAGGGGTTAATATGTTTCATTGGTTAGAACAAAGACCGTTTTTCTTTACGGTAGTATTATTTTTATTTATTTCTTTTGCAGGTATTATTGAAGTAATTCCTGATTTTGGAAAGCAAGCTCAACCTGTAGTTGGTGAAAAGCCATATACAGTATTACAATTAGCTGGTAGACAAGTTTACATTAAAGATTCTTGTAATGCATGTCACTCTCAATTAATTAGACCATTTAAATCTGAAACTGATAGATATGGTATGTATTCTTTAAGTGGTGAGTTCGCATATGATAGACCATTCTTATGGGGATCTAAAAGAACAGGTCCAGATTTACAAAGAATTGGTAACTACAGAACTACTGATTGGCACGAAAATCATATGATGGAGCCTGCATCAGTTGTACCTGGTACAATTATGCCAGCATACCCACATATGTTTACTAACAAAGCTGATATCGCTACAGCATATGCAAATGCAAATACTCAAAAACAAGTATTCGCAGTACCATATGATAAAGCTGGTATGCCTAAGTTAGGTGCATGGTCAGATGCAAAAGTTTCAGCTTTAGAAGAAGCTAAACTAATTGCAGCGGATATGAAAAACCAAGGTGTAAAAGATGCAGTTGCTGCTGGAGAGATTCCAGAAATTGTTGCATTAATTGCATATATGAATTCTCTAAAATAAAGGTTTAAAATGGAATACGAAACTCTAATGACGATACAAGGGTATGCAAAATTTGCTTTAGTGACGTTAGTGTTTATCGTGTTTTATAGTTATGCTTACTCTATATACAAAAGGGACAGAAAAGGGGAGAGAGACTTTGAAAAGTACTCAAACCTTGTTCTTGATGACAGTATAGAGTCAAAACCTTTAGAAGGAATGCGAAAAGACGATGAAAAAGATCAAGTTTTAGAGCAAACTAATAGAGAAGATAAAAACGAAGAAAATAAATTTAAAAAAGGAGATAGCTAGTATGAAATCTATGGTAATAGGTGGTATTATTCTTATCATTGCATTGATGGCTGGTACTTTTTTCATGGCAGGTGATTCATTTCAACTGGGTGAAGATTATATCAATGACCTTACAATGTTGGCAGGTGTAGCAATTATTGGTATTACAGTATTTGTAGCACTTAAGTATGTTAATCAGATTAAAAATGATACAGCTACTGGTGAGTTAAAAGAAGAGAATTGGGACGGTATTGGTGAATACAAGAACGATATTCCTTCAGGATGGGGATTGGCTTTTATAGGTACAATCATTTGGATGTTTTGGTACTTCTTTGTGGGTTACCCTACAAATCAATTTTCACAAATTGGTCAGTATAACGAAGAAACACTTGAATATAATGCAAAGTTTGAGTCAAAATGGGCAAATATTACTAGTGAAGAGCTAGTTGGTATGGGTCAATCTGTATTCTTAGTACAATGTGCTCCATGTCATGGTGTAGATGCTGAGGGTATTAACGGTAAAGCTCAAGATTTAACAAAAAGAATCAGCAAAGAATCTGTTCTTGAAGTTATAAACAATGGTGCAAACAACTTTAAATCTGCATATCCAGGTGGTATGCCAGCAGGTATGGCTTCTGGTGCTGATGCACAAGAGATTGCTTCATATGTTGCAGGTGGATTAAAAGGTACAGCTCCAGCTTCATGGGCTGCATGTTCTTCATGTCACGGTGAAAATGGTGAAGGTATGGATTATGTTGCACCAAATATTAAATCTTATAGTGATAAAGTTATGGCTACAATACTTAAAGATGGTAAAAAATCAAACATTGGTACAATGCCAGCGTTTAAAAATTTATCAGAAACTCAAGTAAAAGCTGTTGCTAATTACTTAAGAAGTATAGGAGAATAATATGGCTGGAAATACACAAATCGACCCAAAAACAGAGGGTGGTTTATTTAGTTTAGTTCATGGAATTACAGGAATGTTAGTAGCAACTGTGTTGTTACTATCTATACTTGGAGTATTAACAGTTCTTGGTATAGGTGCTCAACAGGCTAATGCTGAGAACTATTATGAAGTAAATCAAGACTTAAATGCATTAAAAATGAATAGTCCTGATAACCACAAAATGTGGATCAATAAATAAAGGAGTAAATGATGGATAAAGTAATTGGAGTATTATTAGCAGTTTCGGCTGTAATAACAATCTATTTATCATATTTTGACTCTACAAGAGTATTTGTTGGGTAATTAGTGATAATTATAATTTAAAAGGGGAAGATGTTAATTCATCTTCCCCTTTTTTTATATTTAAAAAAATTATAAGAAATATAATTTATAAGATATTAAGTCAAAAGGATGTAGCATACACTCCTAAAATTAAAGGACTAAATATTGAAATCAAAAATACTATTACTACTAGTTTTTGTTGTAAGTGCTATTGCAACACCAACAATACCTTATATAATAACACATGATGGTCTTATAGATCAAAGAGCACAAGATAAAATAAATGAGATTGGACTTGAGGTAAAATCTAAATTAAAAGCTAATATTTATGTTGATATTAGAGAGAACAATGGGATTAGAACTTCATTAGATAGAAAAGAGAGAATCGCTTTGATGAAACTAAAAGAGGCAGAACTAACTAAAAATCTTCAAAAACCATATGCAGTTTTAACTATATCAGTTGATCAAATGTATGCAAATATTTTAATGTCAAATGACTTAAAAGATGTAATTGATAGAGATGATATTTTAGATGGCTATGTAATCCCTTTACTTGCATCAAAAGATAAAAATACATTATTTGCTAAAAGTAGTGCTGCATGTTTAAATGGTTATGCACAGATGGCTGATTCAATTGCAAATAGTCAGAATATAAAACTTGATTCTAGTATTGGAAGTGAAGGGAAAACAGCTGGAACTATTTGGCGTGTTTTCATGTATACATTAGTTGTAACTGGACTAGTACTTTATACAGTAATAATATTAAGAGAAAAAAAATATAAGAAAATGGCAAACAATGAAAAATAATACAGAAAAAAAACCAATGCCAAAATGGCTTATTTATTCTCTTTTTTTACTAAAATTTGTATTAGGGTTAGGATTAATTTATTGGACTATTTATATGACAATGCAGTCAGATGTAGGTGCTGATGATGATAATGCATTTTTAAGTACTTATCACAATGTAGATAGAGACTTTAATCAAATAATTACAAATAATAATTTATTTGAATCAAAATATAATGTAAAATTTGAAATTAATAATGAAACTATTATTGGTCTATCATATAACGATATATATTTATCTCAAAGAGTTATAGCAGAGAGAAAAATAAGAAAAAATATTTTAAAAGTAGGTGATAATATATTTACTGTTAAGGTTCAAGATAAAAATGGAAATGAGATAAAAAATAAAAACATAAATGTGCTTGTAACAAAAACAACAAATCATTTAGAAGATGTAAAATTAGAGTTTTCTAATGATGATATAAAAAAGTTTAAAATTAAATCAAAAGGTTATTGGAATATAACTGGTACTGTAGAAGTTGATGGGATTAAGGGAACATTTTATATAAAAACAAATGCAAAAAATCATATGTAATAACTCATTAACAGTATTTCCAACAGCAAGAGCTGTTAGGGAATATGTTAATAATGCAAAATCTACAAATCAACTACTTCAAAAACTTATACCAATTGGTGAATTCTTTCAACTATCAGTACTACATAAAAATAGAAAAAATATAATAGATAAAAATCTAAAAATAATATATTTAAAAGAGGCTATATTAAATAGTGATATAGAAAAACTTGGACTTAGCAGAGACTTTAGTACATTTTTAAAACAAAGTGAATATATATTTAGATTCTTTTTAGAAACTGCTAATGAATATGTAGAGTTTGATAAATTGTTAGAGTTTGATACTTATACATTATATAGTGACCATATAGAGATATTAAAAGAGGTTTATTTAAACTATTTAGAGATATTAAATAAACATAACTACACAGATAATATATTGATGCCAAAAGAGTATTTAATAAATAAAGAATATCTTGAACAATTTGATAATATAACTATCTATCTTGAGGGTTATTTATCAGGGTATGAATTTAAAATAATAAGTGATATCTCAAAACTTGTAAACACAAATATTAACATATCTTTTAATCAATTTAATCAAAAAAATTTAATGCTTTTTGGAGATATTAAAGATGATTTAAAACTAAATCATACATATACTATAGATATATCAAATGATAAAACTATACAAGAGATAAAAGATATAAACTTAAATAGAAATATAACTATATCAGCCGTATCTTCACAGTTAGAACAAATAGCATTTATAAAATATCAAATAACTAAAATGATAAAAAGTGGAATTGAAGCAGAAAAAATAGTTGTTATAACTCCAAATGAACAAATAACAAAGATGTTAGAATTATTTGATAAAGAACATTATTTTAACTTTGCAATGGGAAGAGGGATAAAAGATAATAAAATACTTCAAGTTATTAAGCTTATAAATAAAATGATAATAGATAATGAGCCAAAAGACAATCATAAATTTAAATTTCTTAATATAGATGAAGATAAATTTTTAAATTTATTTAAAAATAATTGGAAAAGTATTATTACTCAAGATTTATTTAATGATATTACAGATTATCTTTTTTCATTTGAAGTAGATGAAGATATATTAGGAAAACTAGAAGAGCAAAAGATAACTTTGGAGTTGTTGTTATTTGTTAATTTAAAAAATGATTTTGAAAATATTTTAGTAAAAGATTTTATAAAATTATTGCAAAATCAAATATCATCAATCTCTATAGACGATGTTTTTGGAGGTAAGATTACTGTTCTAGGTATATTAGAAACAAGGCTAGTAACTTATGATGGTGTAATTGTAATTGATTTCAATGATGATAAAATACCAAAGATTAGTATTAAAGATAAGTTTATATCATCAAATTTAAAAGAGAAAGTAAATCTTCCAACAGTTGAAAATAGAGAAAATTTACAAAGGTATTATTATTCTAGAGTATTTAATAGGGCAACAAATATTGCACTTAGTTATATTGATGATGATAGTTCAGTTATGAGTAGATTTATAGTTCAGCTGTTTCCTAACTATAAAGAGTTTATTGTAAAAAAAGATTATAAATCAATTTTATATGACACAAAGGTTTTAAAACATTTTTATGATGATATAGTAGTTGATATAGACCTATCTTTACTTTCATGGTCTGCTACTAGTTTAAAAGCATATTTAAACTGTAAAAGGATGTATTATTTTAATTATATTGCAAATATAAAAGATCATAATATAAGTATCAAACCTGAATCTTTTGAGATTGGAAATATTATACATGATGCACTAGAGGAAGCGGTAAAACAGAACAGTTTTAATACCCCTTTTATAAATCAATATTTAAGTACTTATCAGAAAACAAATCCGTATCTTATTTTAGAGTTAGAGCTATGGAAAAAGAAGTTAGTTTCACTTGTAGAGTTACAAAGAATACGAGAAGAAAATGGTATAAAAATATTTCAAGCAGAACAACCTTTTAATATAAAATATAAAGGGGTAAATTTAAAAGGTAAAATAGATAGGATTGATAAATACCCTGATAATAGTTATGAGATATTAGATTATAAAACATCATCCTCTTTAAAAATTGATACAATTAAAACATATGAGGATTCTACAGACTTTCAATTAGAGTTTTATCAAATAGCTGTCAGAGATAAAATGATAAAAAGTGTTGGTTATTATGATTTAAATGATAGTTCAATTAAAAGTGAAGTTGTTTTAAATGAAAAGTTAGAACTTTTAGATATTCACCTTAAAGCATTAAAAACAAAAACAGTAAATTTCAAAAAAACAGATCAAATGTCAAATTGTCAATTTTGCCCATATAAAACAATATGTGAAGTTTAATAATAAATTTAAGCTAAATAACACAATTCTAACACTTTATTTCTCTACAATATAAGCCTATAGTAATATTTATTTTAAGGGGATAAAATGGCTTTTATACAATCATTTGGGGCTACAAAAGTTGTTACAGGTTCAGCGCATCTAATAACATTAGATAATGGAAAACAGTTATTAGTAGATTGTGGAATGTTTCAAGGTGAGAATGAAGAACAAAATATCAAATCTCTTGGATTTAATCCGTCTAAAATAGACTGGTTAATCTTTACACATGCCCACCTAGATCATGTAGGGAGAGCACCAATTCTATATAAAAATGGATTTAAAGGTGATATTATTGCAACATTACCTACGCTGGAGTTAGCAAAAATTGTATTACTTGATAGTGCACATCTTGCAAAAGAGGAGTATTATACATACTACAAAAAAGCACAAAGAAGAGGTGAGGAAAATTTAATTAAACCACCCCTATACACACCAAAAGATGTT
This sequence comes from uncultured Arcobacteraceae bacterium, assembly GCA_965603755.1. GTDB lineage: Bacteria > Campylobacterota > Campylobacteria > Campylobacterales > Arcobacteraceae > JAIOSF01. Next base: position 30,424 of record CBFDEF010000002.1, on the reverse strand, counting down.
GAATCATTTTTAAGTTTAAAAAAGATTTATGCAGACTATGAAACTCCAATTATTCTAGATAAAGATTTGACTATAACATTTTATAATGCTGGACATATTTTAGGCTCATCATTTGTAGAGATTTGTTTTGTTGAAGATGGTGTTGAAAAAGTGCTTGTTTTTAGTGGAGATTTAGGTAATAAAAATGATATTGTACTCCCTGTCCCTCAAAAGGGAAAGAGAGCTGATGCACTTTATATAGAATCAACTTATGGTGATAGAAACCATAAAAATATGAAAAAGTCTATAAAAGAATTTAAAAAAGTTGTTTTAAAAACACTTAAAAATGGTGGAAATGTATTGATACCATCATTTGCTATCGAAAGAACACAAGAGTTATTATCTATTCTTAAACTAATGTATAAAAATGGGGAACTCCCTGAGTCATGTAAAATTTTATTAGATAGTCCAATGGCAATTCGTGCAACAGATGTTTATAATAATCACACAGATGAGTTAAGCCCATTATGTCAAAACTTTTTTGAACAGGATGGTTCTGTTTTTGCTTTTCCACAACTTAAATTTACAAAATCACAAGAGGAATCAATAAAAATCAATAAAATACAAAGTGGTGCAATTATTATAGCTGGAAGTGGTATGTGTAGTGGCGGTAGAATTTTACAACACTTCAAACATCGCCTTTGGAATAAAAAAAATGCACTTATATTTGTAGGATTTCAAGCCAAAGGTACACTAGGTCGACAAATAGTTGAGGGTAAAAAATGGATTCAACTTTATGGAGAAAAAATAAAAATAAAAGCAAGTGTACATACAATAAATGGTTTTTCAGCCCATGCAGATCAAAATGAATTATTAGAATGGTTAAAACATTTTGATAGATTAGGTAAAGTTTATTTAATTCATGGTGAAGAGGAAAAGCAAATTATATTTAAACAAATTATTAAGAAAAAACTAGGAATTAAAGCACACATCGTTGAAAAAGATGATGAGATTTATGTGTAAAGATATAGATGTAATTAACAGCTTTAGATATTTATTACTAGATAGGGGGAGTATATGAGAAATTTAACGGCAATAATAGATGCTAATGAAGCAGTTGCAAGGGTTGCATATAAATTAAATGAGATTATTGCTATATATCCTATAACTCCAGCATCAGTGATGGGTGAGCTTAGTGATTTATATTCCTACAATGGTGAGAAAAATATTTTTGATACTATTCCTGAGATTATTGAGATGCAAAGTGAGGCTGGAGCTAGTGGAACAGTTCATGGAGCTTTACAAAACGGATCATTAACTACCACTTTTACAGCTTCTCAAGGTCTTCTTTTGATGATTCCAAATATGTACAAAATTGCAGGTGAACTTAACTCAACTGTTTTTCATATTGCTGCAAGGTCAATTGCATCGCAAGCTCTTTCTATATTCTGTGATCATTCAGATGTAATGGCAACAAGACAAACAGGTTTTGCAATTCTTAGCTCTAATTCAGTACAAGAAGCTCATGATATGGCACTTATTTCTCAAGTTGCAACACTAAAATCAAGAATACCTTTTTTACATTTTTTTGATGGATTTAGAACATCTCATGAGATAAATAATATTGAACTTATTGATGAAAATATTATGAAGCAGATGATAGATATAGATCTTATTAAAGGGCATAGAGATAGAGGATTAAATTCGGATAATCCTTTTATTAGAGGTACTTCACAAAACCCTGATGTTTACTTTCAAGGAAGAGAGAGTGTTAATAGTTACTATGATAAAGCACCATCAATAGTTCAAGAAATCATGGATGAATTTAAAACTTTAACAAATAGAGAATATAAACTTTTTGACTATGTTGGAGATAAGGAAGCTACTCGTATTATTATACTTATGGGTTCAGGGGCACAAGCTGTTCATGAAACTGTTGAATATCTAAATAAAACAGGTGAAAAAGTTGGTGTTGTAAAAGTACGACTTTTTCGTCCTTTTTCTATAAAATATTTTATAAACTCTTTACCAAAAACAACAAAGTCAATAGCAGTCTTAGATAGAACAAAAGAGCCAGGCTCTGTTGGTGAACCACTTTATCTTGATATAGTTAGTGCACTTAATGAAGCTAAACAAAATGATGAATTACAATTTGATATACCAATGATAGTTGGTGGAAGATATGGTTTATCATCAAAAGAGTTCACACCTGCAATGATAAAATCTATTTTTGATGAGCTAAAAAAAGATAAACCAAAAAATCATTTTACTATAGGTATAAATGATGATCTAACTCATACCTCTTTGGAATATAATAAAGAATTTGTTATTAAAAATGATAAGATTACAGAGGCTATATTTTTTGGTTTAGGTTCAGATGGAACAGTTGGGGCAAATAAAAACTCAATTAAAATAATTGGTACACATACTAATAATTATGTTCAAGGTTATTTTGTATATGACTCTAAAAAATCAGGCTCTATGACAACTTCACATTTGCGTTTTGGTTCAATTCCTATTCGTTCAACCTATTTAATTAAAAAAGCTGATTTTATAGCATCTCATCAAAATGTTTTCCTAGAAAAATTTGATATTTTACAACATGCTAAAAAAGGTGCAACATTTCTTTTAAATACATCATTTTCAAAAGAGGAAGTTTGGGATCATCTCTCTAAAAACGTACAAAAGGAGTTAATAGAAAAAGAGATTAAGTTTTATATTGTAAATGCGTATAAAATAGCAAAAGAGACAAAACTAGGTCGAAAAATAAATACTATTATGCAAACATGTTTTTTTGTAATAACCAATTTAGTTCCAAAAAATAAAGCAATAGAGTATATAAAACAATCTGTTGAAAAAACTTATGGTAAAAAAAGTGATGAGATTGTAAATTTAAATTTTAAAGCCATAGATGAAGCATTAAATCATCTTTACAAAGTAGATATACCTCTAAAAGTAACTAGTACAAGAACAATAAAAAATGGTATCAAAGGTAATTATAGTGAGTTTATATCTAATGTAACTGCACATATAATTGAGCTAAAAGGTGATGAAATAGCAGTTAGTCAAATGCCTGCAGATGGAACATGGCCAAGTGGTACAACTCAATATGAAAAAAGAAATATTGCGTTAGAGGTTCCTGTATGGGATCCTCTTTCTTGTATTCAATGTAATAAATGTATTTTGGTTTGTCCACATGCTGTTATTCGTTCAAAATTAGTTGATAATAGTTATTTAGATAATGCACCATTTAGTTTTAAATCTATTAAAGCAAAAGGTAAAAATTTTACCCAAACTGATAAATTTACAATTCAAGTTGCCATAGAGGATTGTACAGGTTGTTCTTTATGTACAGAAGTTTGCCCAGGTGTAAATAAAACTGATAAAAATTTAAAAGCTATCAATATGTCACCACAGTTTCCTTTAAAAAAAGAAGGGATAAGGAATTGGGATTACTTTCTTGAACTTCCATATTATGACAGAGATAAACTAAATCACTTAAAAGTAAAAGATAGCCAATTTTTAGAACCTCTTTTTGAATTTTCTGCTGCATGTTCTGGATGTGGAGAAACACCATATATAAAATTAGCAACACAACTATTTGGTGATCGAATGATAGTTGCAAATGCAACAGGATGTTCATCTATTTATGGTGGAAATCTTCCTACAACACCTTGGAGTAAAAATAGTAATGGAAAAGGTCCCGCTTGGTCAAATTCTCTTTTTGAGGATAATGCAGAGTTTGGTTTGGGATTTAGACTTAGTGTTGATAAACATGAGATTCAAGCAAAAGAGTTACTGAGTAAACTATCAAATCAAATAGATAAAAAATTGTTAACTGAGATTTTAAATGCAACGCAATCTAATGAGGCTGAAATATTTAAACAAAGAGATAGAGTAGAAAAACTTAAAATAATACTCAAAGGTATTAATGATAAAAATGCTATAGAACTTTTAACTCTTGTTGATTATTTAGTTAAAAAATCTGTTTGGATTATAGGTGGTGATGGTTGGGCTTATGATATTGGATATGGTGGATTAGATCATACTCTAAGCACTGGTAAAAATGTAAATATTTTAGTTCTTGATACTCAAGTATATTCTAATACAGGGGGACAACAATCAAAAGCAACACCAACAGGTGCAGTTGCTAAGTTTGCCTCGGGAGGGAAACAAGCCCTACCTAAAGATTTGGCTATGATGGCGATCACATATGGTAATGTATATGTGGCACGTGTTGCAATGGGTGCTAGTGATACTCAAACTATAAAAGCTTTTATTGAAGCTGAAGCATATGATGGTCCATCACTAATTATTGCGTATTCACATTGTATTGCTCATGGATATGATTTAAAAGATGGGATGAAACAGCAAAAGCTTGCAGTTGATTGTGGTTTATGGCCACTAATTAGGTATAACCCTGAACTTGTACAAGTTGGTGAAAATCCAATGAAGTTGGATTATAAGGGACCACAAATTCCTGTTGAAAATTATATGTATAATGAAACCAGATTTAAAATGGTAAAAAAGATGAATAAAGATAATGCTTCGCAATATTTAGATACAGCTACCGCTTATGCACAAGACATATATAAAAGATATATTAGTTTAACAACGATAAATTATAAAAATGATAAAAAATGAGTATAAACAAACTATCAACAAAAGAGACATTAGAGAAACTTGATACAAATATTGATAAAGGCTTATCAAGTGAAGAAGCTACTAAAAGATTAGAAACTTATGGAAGAAATGAGTTTATTCAAAAAGATGAAACTATATTCCAGAGGATTCTAAGAAGACTTTGGGGACCAATACCTTGGATGATAGAGATTGCTGCTATACTATCAATAGCTGTTCAGAAGTGGGAAGATTTTATTATTATCATGATTCTTTTAATTGCAAATGTAGTGATAGATTTTTTACAAGAATCAAGAGCGTTAAGTGCATTAAAAGTTCTAAAAGATGGCTTGGTAAAAACATCTTTAGTATTAAGAGATGGTAAGTTTTCATCAATAGAAACTGCCCTACTAGTTCCTGGTGATATTGTTAAGTTAAAAATAGGCGACATGATACCCAGTGATGTAATACTAGTACAAGGTGAGTATCTTATGGTTGATCAATCATCACTAACAGGAGAATCTTTACCTGTAGATAAAAAGGTTGATGATATAGGATATTCAAACTCAATTGTTAAAATGGGGGAGATGTTAGCAGTTGTAACAAAAACTGCAAATGATACTTATTTTGGAAAAACAGTAGCTTTAGTAGTTAAAGCTCAAAGTGAACAAAAAAGTCATTTTCAAAAAGCTATTTTAACAATTGGAAATTATCTTATAACTTTAACTGCTATTTTAGTAGTGATTATAGTTATCACCTCTTTGTTTAGAGGAGATAGTGTTTCTGAAATCTTAAGATTTTCTTTAGTTCTTACTATAGCATCTATTCCTGTTGCTATGCCTGCAGTATTATCAGTAACTATGGCAATAGGTGCTATGAATTTAGCTCGTAAACATGCAATTGTAAGTCGTTTAGCTGCTATTGAAGAGTTAGCAGGTATGGATATTTTATGTAGTGATAAAACTGGAACTTTAACTAAAAACCAAATGAGTATGAAGAAAGCAGAGGCATTTAATTCATACAGTGAAGATGAGCTTATTAAATATGCTGTTTTATCTAGTAAACTTGAAAACAGTGATCCTTTAGAAACACCAATCTTTGAATATGTAAATAGTAGTAATATAAAAATTAGTGATGATTATAAACTATTAAAGTTTACCCCTTTTGACCCAATTAGCAAAAGAACTCAAGCTCTATATTCGTTTAATAATAAAACGGTTACAGTTACAAAAGGTGCACCACAAGTTATTCTTGAATTGTGTAAAACAAATCAAGATGATAATATTATCAATCGTGTTGAAGAGTTAGCACAAAATGGTTATAGAACTTTAGGGGTTGCAATAAGGTTAGATAACAATAGTTTTGATTTTGTTGGTCTTTTACCAATGTTTGACCCACCAAGAGATGATGCAAAATCAACTATTGAAGATACTCATAATTTAGGAGTTTCTGTCAAAATGGTAACAGGAGATAATATCTCTATTGCAAAACAGATCTCAAAGCTTTTATCTATTGGTGATAATATTTTAGATAACAATGAGTTAAAAGGTAATACTCAAAAAGAGTTTTTAATATTAACAAATATTATAGCAACTGCCATTTATAAGAAAATAGGTAACAATAGTGAAGATGAAGTTAAAGAGTTTGCCAAAGGTATTGTAATAGATGTAAAAAAAGATTTACAAGATTTACCTTTAGCTAAAGGGTATGCGAAAAAACATGAATCGGAAATCATAGAGATAATTGAAGATGCAGATGGTTTTGCACAAGTGTTCCCTGAAGATAAATATTATATTGTTGACAAGTTACAAAAAGCTGGTCATATTGTTGCTATGACAGGTGATGGAGTCAATGATGCCCCAGCACTTAAAAAAGCAGATGTAGGTATAGCAGTATCAGGAGCATCAGATGCAGCTAGGGCTGCTGCTGATGTTATATTGCTAACTCCTGGATTAAGTGTTATTAACAACGCTTTTAAAGAGGCTCGTATAACTTTTGCAAAGATGCAAAGCTACTCAATTTTTAGAATTGCTGAAACTATTAGAGTGATACTTTTTATGACTTTGGCTATATTGATATTTGATTTTTATCCAATAACCGCAATTATGATTATAATGTTGGCACTTTTAAATGATATACCAATTTTAACAATTGCATTTGATAATGTAGAGGCTTCAAAAAAACCAATAAGATGGAATATGAAAGAGATATTAACAGTTGCTACAGTATTGGGATTTTTAGGGGTTGTATCATCTTTTTTACTATTTTATCTCTTAGAATCTTGGCAAATACCACGAGATATGATACAAGCAATTATATTTTTAAAACTTGATGTCGCAGGTCATGCAACAATCTATTTAGCTCGTACAGGCGATAAGCCATTTTGGCATAAACCTTATCCCTCTTGGACTTTATTTCTTACAGTTTTAGCAACTCGTATCTTAGGGACTTTAATAGCAGTATATGGTATATTTATGGAAGCCATAGGCTGGGAGTATGCAGCTTACATATGGTTATATGCAACTTTTTGGTTTTTTGTTAATGATTTTATTAAAATTATTACTTATAAAATAATAAGGAAAAATAGTAATGGTACATAATATTATGAAAAGGGGTAAAGATGGGACAAAATAGAAGTATAATTAAAGATGAATTTGATGATGAAGCAGAGATAGACACACATAAAAATAAAAAACATAAGTCACAGAACTTTATAAGAAAAAGAAAAAGAATGAAAGAAAAAGGTGATAAAGTTCGAATATGGGTAAAAAATGATACTTTAACATATGAGAAGGAACTTACTCTACTTCAAACTGAATTACTTAAGTTTCAAAACTATGTAAAAGAGAAGGGTTTAAAAGTTCTAATGCTTTTTGAAGGTAGAGATACATCAGGGAAAAGCGGAACTATTAGAAGAATTACAGAGCATTTAAATCCAAGGGGCGCACGAGTTGTTGCGCTGGAAAAACCAAGTGATAGAGAACGAACACAGTGGTATTTTCAAAGGTATACCCAATACCTTCCAAGTGCAGGAGAGATGGTTTTTTTTGATAGAAGTTGGTACAACAGGGCAAGTGTTGAGCCTGTAATGGGATTTTGTACACATGATGAACACTATAGTTTTTTAAGAGATGTATCTAAATTTGAAGAGATGTTAATTGAGTCAAATATAATCTTAATTAAATTTTACTTCTCTTTTTCAAAAGAAGAACAGCTAAAAAGAATCCAAAAGATAGAAAATGACCCTTTAAAACAGTATAAGTTATCTCCCATTGACAAACAAGCACAAACATTATGGGATCAATACACTATAGCGAAATTTTCTATGCTAGTTGCAAGTAATACAAAAACTGCACCTTGGGTGATTGTAAAAAGTGATAATAAAAAAAGAGCAAGAATAAACTGTATAAAACATATTTTAAATGTTGTTAATTATCCTGATCAACTACCGTTAAAAGATAAAGCGACTGATCCAAAAGTAATAATACCTGCTTCTAAAGTTATAGATAAAATGGAACATGAAAAAAGACTTAATAGAAAGTTATTTTAGAAAGATTATTAGATGGATTTAACTTTTATATTACTTATTACAACAATATTAGCAGTAACAATATTTGATTTTACAAATGGTTTTCATGATGCAGCTGATATGGTTGCAACTGCCATTGCATCAAGGGCTATGACTCCAACGGTAGCTATAATATTAGTAACTCTTTTTACTTTTATTGCCCCTTTTTTAGTTGGACTGGCAGTAGCTGATACTATTGGAAACTTTGTTAATATAAAAGGCGTTGAAGTAAAAGAAGCACAAACTATTATTTTATCTGGTATTTTATCAGCTGTCACATATAATCTTATCACTTGGAAACTGGCACTTCCTTCCTCCTCTTCAAACTCTTTAATAGGTGGACTTATAGGGGCTGCTCTTTTAGGACTTGGAAATAGCTCAATAAATTGGGGAATAGATGCATTTCTAAATGGTCATATAGAGGGTTTTATGAAAATAATAACTGGACTTTTCCTATCACCGTTTGCTGGATTTGTTGTAGGATTTTTATTGATGAAACTATTTATGAAGATTTTTAGTCGTCTTACTCTACAAAGTCGTAAACTTTTTATATTTTCTCAATATTTAAGTATCTCGTGGCTTGGTTTTTCCCATGGTGCAAATGATGCACAAAAGGGTATGGCTGTTATTGCTATGGTTTTATTTGCGAGTGGTGCTACAACAGAGTTTTTAGTACCAACTTGGGTTATTATACTTTGTGCCTCCGCAATATCACTTGGAACTATGTTTGGGGGTTGGAGTATTATAAAAACACTAGGTTTTGGTATCATTAAGGTAAAAACTTTACACTCTTTTACTGATCAAATTGGTTCAGCATTTATAAATACAATTGCTACATCAATAGGAGCCCCTACATCAACTACACAAGTAGTAACAGCAACCCTTATGGGTATTGGTGGGGCAGAGAAACCAAGAGGTGTAAAATGGAAAACAGCATTTTCTATTATGAGAGGTTGGTTATTTAATATCCCTGTTTCTATGGGTGTTGGTGCATTATATTGTATGGTGTTATTATCTATATTTTAATTTTTCAAGGGGTTACTAATTATGAATATTAAAGATTTATTAAAAAAATATATTATTCCACATGAGATAAATTTTGTGGAGATGTTGCAGGAACAATCGCAAGCTACACATAAGATGATAGATGATTTACATGAATGTTTTATCCATGAAAACGAAAAGGACTGTAGTTCTATAATTCAAGACGAACATAAAACAAATCATATAAAAAAAAGAAATATGCATCAACTTTTAAATGCATTTATTACTCCCATTGACAGAGAATCAATATACAGAGCAGTTACACAACTAGATTGGATAGTGGTTTCAGTTAAACATTTTGTTTTAGAAACAAAAGCGTATGAGATACACAATCTAAATGAATACAAAGATATTTTTTATCTAATTCATAAGGCAAGTAAAAAACTTCAAAGTGGTTTTGAAGCATTAAATGAAAAAAATAATGCAAAAGTTTCAAGAATATCTGATAGAGTAAGAAGTATAACCGATGAGATAAGTCAAAAATATATCCAAGAGATGGTCAAGTTATCTTCTTGTGAGGATACAAAAAAAGTTTTTATCCATAAAGAGATTTTAAAACAATTAAAAGAGATAGGTAGACGACTACATATAAGTGCAAATACATTACAAGATATTGTTGTAAAGATGGATTAGTAAAGTATAATATATAAGAAAGTAAGGGGTGAGTTATGAATAAAAAATTATTTATTATTTTTAATATGATTATGATTATTTTATTGACAGGCTGCAATAAGACAGAAGATAGTGATATGAAATTTTATGGAAATGTTGATGTTAGAACTGTATCTTTAGCTTTTAGGGTTCCAGGTAGAATTGAAAATATAAATTTTCAAGAGGGTCAAAAAGTAAAAAAAGGTGATTCCATAGTTACTATTGATAAATCGCTATATAAAGAGTATTTAAATCAAATAACATCTCAAATTAATATGCAAAAAGCAAGGTTAAAAAAACTTGAAAAAGGGTATCGTAAAGAGGATATTGCAAAAGCAAAAGCTACTATGCTTCAAAAACAAATTGTAATGGAAAATGAAAAACAAAATCTTGAAAGATATAAAAAACTTTTAGCTACAAACTCAACTTCGCAAGAGCATTATGATAATATAAAAACAACTTACCAAAGTGCCAATGCGGTTTATCTATACTCAAAAAGTAGCCTAGAACTTTTAGAAAATGGGTATGAAAAAGAGGATATAGCAGTAGCCAAAGCACAACTAAACTTTTTAATATCTCAAAAAAATCAACATCAAATAAACTTAAATGATACCACTATTTATGCGCCATCAAGTGGGGTGATACTTACACGAGTATATGAAGTAGGCTCTATTGTAAATAGTTCACAAGTAGTAGTTGAGATGACTAAAGATGATAAATATTGGGTAAGAAGTTATATTTCGGAGAGATATTTGGGCTCTATTAAAACAGGTATGAAAGCTTTAATATATACAGATAATGATAAAACAAAAGCTTATGAAGGGATAGTTAGTTTTATATCACCTATTGCGGAGTTTACCCCTAAAAATGTACAAACTGAAGACTTACGGACAGATTTAGTTTATAGATTTAGGATAAATTTAAACACTTATGATGATATGATAAAACAAGGTATGCCTGTAACCATAAAATTTCCAGATTTAAAGATAAAGTAAGAGTGATTTAAATGTCTTTGATTTATGCTAAAAATATTACAAAATCTTATAATAAAAAAGATGTAATAAACAGTATTGATTTAAAAGTTTTTAAAGGTAAAATAACAGGACTTGTTGGTGCTGATGGTGCTGGCAAAACAACTCTTATTAGACTTATGACGGGATTGTTAGTACAAGATAGTGGAGAGCTAAGTGTTTTGGGATTTGAGATGCCAAAATATTCAAAAGAGGTACAATCTCTTATTGGATATATGCCACAAAAGTTTGGTTTGTATGAGGATTTAAGTGTAGAGGAAAATCTTAATTTATATGGAAATCTACAATCTATTGATAAAAAGATACAAAAAAGTAGAATAGAGGAACTTTTAACCTTTACAAATCTTTTAGATTTTAGAACATTTTTAGCTTCAAATCTATCTGGAGGTATGAAACAAAAATTAGGTTTAGCTTGTGCTTTGATAAAAAAACCACAACTTTTACTTCTTGATGAACCTGGAGTTGGAGTAGATCCCATATCAAGAAGAGAACTTTGGGCTATGGTACAAGAGCTTATAAAAGAAGATATTGGTGTTGTTTGGAGTACTGCTTATTTAGATGAAGCATCGTTATTTGAAAATGTGATTTTATTAAATAATGGAAAAATACTTTTTCAAGGTAAACCAAAAGAGTTAACAAATACCATGAGGGGTAAAGTATTTAAAATAGTTGGTGATATAAAAGATAAAAGAAAAACACTTAAATTAGCACTAAAATTTGATAGTATAAAAGATGGTGTTATTTTGGGTAATAAAATAAAACTTATATGCTCTAATAAAGAAACTTTACCTGCACTTAAAGATATAGAAGCCAACAACTGTGTTTATGAAGATGAAAATCCAAATTTTGAAGATGGATTTATAAATATCTTAGGTGCTGATTTTAATGGCATTTCGGCTTTGGCAAATCAGATGAAAGATATATCTCAAATAGAAAAAGATTTAATCCATGTAGAAAATTTAACTAAAAAGTTTGGTTCATTTGTAGCAACTAAAAATGTAAATTTTAAGATACAAAGAGGAGAAATATTTGGTTTTTTAGGTCCAAATGGTTCTGGTAAATCTACAACTTTTAAAATGTTGTGTGGACTCCTAACTCCTACAAGTGGAGAGGCAAAAGTTTTAGGATACAATTTAGAAAAAGCAGCTTATCAAGTAAAATCAAAAATAGGATATATGTCACAAAAGTTTTCTTTGTATGGAGATATTTCTGTTATTGAAAATCTAAAATTTTTTGCAGGAATTTATGGCCTTAAAGGAAAAATCAAAGATAAAAAAATCAAAGATATGATTGATATTTTTTATTTAGAAAAGTATCAAAAAATAGCTTCTAAAGATTTACCATTAGGTTTTAAACAAAGGTTGTCATTAGCTTGTGCTGTTATGCACGATCCTATTGTATTATTTTTAGATGAACCAACTTCAGGAGTTGACCCACTAACTAGAAGAGAGTTTTGGAATCATATCTATGCGATGGTTCAAAAAGGTATGACTATTATGGTTACTACGCATTTTATGGATGAAGCTGAATATTGTGACAGAATCGCATTACTCTATGAGGGGGAAGCAATAGCTTTAGGTACACCATATGAATTAATCTCACAAGTTTCACAAAATGCAACAATGGAAGATGCTTTTGTAGAGCTTATTAAAAGGGGTGATGATGCAAAGTCTAAGAAGATTTAATGCACTTTTTTTAAAAGAAACTTTTCAGATTATAAGAGATCCTAGCTCTATTTTAATAGCGGTTGTATTACCTTTGATACTTTTATTTTTAATGGGATATGCGATATCTCTTGATTCTAAAAATATTCCAGTTGGAATAGTAGTTGAAAAATCATCAAAATATACACAAAGCTTAGTTGATTCTTTTAAACAATCTCCTAGTTTTAATGTTTTGGTTAGTCAAAATAAAAGAGAATTTAAAGAGTTAATTCAAAAAGGTGAGATAAGATCAATTATTGTAATTCCCTCAACTTTTGCGAAAGATTTAGCTTTAAATTCAGTTAAAATACAAATCATTGCAGATGGTAGTGAGCCAAATATTGTTGGCTATGTACAAAAATACAGTAATGATATTTGGCAAAATTGGCTACAGCAAGAAGGTTTTGATAAAAAAAGTGCTATTCCTATAGTTGATATTAAAACAAGATATTGGTTTAATGCACCACTACTAAGTAGCTATTTTTTACTTCCTGGATCTATTGCTATTATTTTAACCTTGATAGGTACACTTTTAACTGCATTGGTGGTTGCCAGAGAGTGGGAGAGGGGGACTATGGAAGCTATTATGTCCACACCAATTACCATAGTTGAATTGTTATTAGGAAAACTACTCCCTTATTTTGTTTTAGGTATGGTATCTTTGGTTATTTGTGTATTTATAACTTTACATTGGTTTGAGATACCATTTCGTGGTTCTTATTTACTTTTATTTATAACATCAGCAGTTTATCTTTTCCCTGCACTTAGCCTTGGAATTCTTATCTCAACATTAGCAAAAAATCAGTTTGTTGCAGCACAAGCTTCACTTATAGTAGGGTTTTTACCTGCACTGTTATTGTCAGGTTTTATTTTTCAAATTAGTAGTATGCCTCACTGGCTTCAATATATTACACATATTATACCAGCTAGATATTTTATCTCTATTTTACAAACACTTTTTTTAGCTGGAGATATTTACAGTGTTATTATTCCAAATCTTATAGCTATGTTTATTTTGGGTTCAATATTTTTTATAATCATTTTGAAAATAACAAGAAAAAGGCTTGATTGATGTATCAACTAATAGCACTTATAAGAAAAGAATTTTTAGCAATATGGAGTGATAAGAAATCAAGAATTATTATAATAGTTCCCCCTCTAATTCAACTTGTACTATTCTCTTTTGCAGTTACACTAGAAGTAAAAAATATTAATATAGCCATTTTAGATAGAGATAATACACCAAAAAGTGAGGAGTTAATAAGAGTACTAAAGCTAAGTGATACATTTACAAATGTATATAGACTAAATAGCCAAAAAGAATTAACCCAATATATAGATTCTCAAAAAGTAATTGCAACAATATATATTCCACAAAATTTCACACAAAAAGTGAAATCAAATCAAAATAGCTCTATTCAAATTATTGCAGATGGTAGAAAATCAAATACAGCTCAAATAGCACAAGCATATATAAAAATGTCAATCTCAAAAGTATTTACAAATAATAAATCAACTAAAGAGGTTTTTATAACTAGAAATTGGTACAATCTAAATCTTGATAATTTTTGGTGGATTTTACCGAATTTAATGGGGAGTTTATCTATGATTATAGCGTTACTTCTTACTTCTCTTTCTGTTGCAAGAGAGAGGGAACTTGGTACTTTTGAACAAATAATGGTATCACCATTATCCCCAACTATTTTAATTATGGGTAAAACAATAGCTCCTTTAATTATCAGTATTATAGAGGCTAGTGTAATATTTTTTGCAGCAACAACATTTTTTGGTGTCCCTTTTGAGGGTTCTATATTTATTTTATATTTTGGATTAATATCTTTTTTATTCTCAATTGTTGGAATAGGGCTGTTTATTTCATCAATATCAGCAACACAACAACAAGGGATACTTGGTGCTTTTGTTTTAGTAGTACCCTATATTTTAATGTCAGGGTTTGCAACACCTGTTGAAAATATGCCTACATGGCTTATTCCTATTACAGATTTTATATCATTGAAATATTTTTTGATATTGTTAAAAGGGGTGTTTTTAAAAGATATCTCATTTGATGTTGCATTGGAATTAATAATTCCAATGTTAGCTTTAGGTTTTGTATCTTTGTTTCTTGCATCTTGGATGTTTAGAAGAAGAATAGAATAAAGTAAGGGAGTTAATTTAATAATGAAAAATATTAATATCCATAGAAAAAGAGGTAAGTCTCTCGGACTTCTTGAATTAATTGCTATTGCCCTAGGTGGTATGATAGGAGGTGGAATATTTACAGTTTTGGGTATCTCTGTTTCAATGATAGGAGTATTTACTCCATTGGCTTTTTTAGTAGGTGGCTTACTTGCTGTATTAGCTGCATATTCATATATAAAACTTGGAATCTATTATAAAGATGAGGGTGCTACATATTCATTTTTTAAAAGAACTTTTCCTAACTCAAATTTTGCAGCTTCACTTATAGGGTGGTGGGTAATATTTGGATATATTAGTACATTGGCTCTGTATGCTTACACTTTTGCCTCTTATGCTATAAGTGGTTTTGAGTTTGCGAATAACGAGTGGATAAGGAAGCTAGTTGCTGGATTTATTATACTGGTTTTTACACTTATAAATATCTGGAGTGTTAAAGGGATGGGAAAAATAGAAGACCTGATGGTTTACACAAAACTTATCATTTTAACTATAATCTCATTTGTACTTATAAATCACGCAAATACAACAATCCCAATATTATTGCAAAATAATGGTGATATAAATATTCTATCAATTTTAATTGTAGCATCACTTACTTTTGTTGCTTTTGAGGGATTCCAATTAGTTATAAATGCAGTTAATGAGATGGAAAATCCAGAAATAAATATACCAAAAGCTATATATAGTGCTATGTTTTTAGCTATCTTAGTCTATGTTATCATCTCTCTTGGTGCAATACTTACTATCCCATTTGATGATATTATACAAAATCAAGAGTACGCTTTAGCATCGGGAGCAAATAAAATCATAGGTCATTGGGGTACTGATTTAGTTATTATTGGAGCATTATTAGCAACAAGTAGTGCAATTAGTGGAACACTATTTGGTGCATCAAGACAAATGTCTGTTATTGCAAAAGATGGTTATTTCCCAAACTTTTTAGTAAAAAGAAAAAATAATATCCCAATATATTCAATAATCACTATGGCAGGATTAGCATTTTGTTTAATACTTGCAGGTAATTTAAAAGTTATACTTGAATTTGGAAGTGTGACATTTCTATTAGTATCTATGCTTATGGCTTATGCAAACTTTAAAATATATAAACTTACAAACTCCTCTTTAATAATAACTGTAATATCAATGATTGGATTAGCTGCAGGAACGATACTTATTATTTACTATGAAGCTACAACACAAATAGAACAGGTCTATTTCATTGGGGGATTATATCTTTTGCTTACAGTTGGGGCGTGGGCTTTTTCAAAATATAAGAAACAATATATTAAAAAAGCTTGGAAGTAAATTTCCAAGTTTTAAAAATAATAACAATAAGTTAGTTTGACTGTAGTTTTACAAGTTCCTCTTTTACTTTTTCTATATGCTCTTTAACTTTAACTTTTGACCAAATGGCAGATATATCCCCTTGTGGGTTTATAATAAAAGTTGATCTTACAACTCCCATATACTCTTTTCCAAAAGTTTTCTTTAGTTGCCAAACACCGTAAGCTTCACATACCTCTTTTTGTTCATCAGAAAGTAGGGTGATACCTAGCTCTTTTTTAGCTATAAAGTTTTGATGTTTCTTTGGGCTATCTGGACTAACACCTAGTATAACAGCATCTAGGTCATCAAACTCTGGCTCTGCTTGAGTAAAGTCACAAGCTTGTGTTGTACATCCTGGTGTATTATCTTTTGGATAAAAGTATAAAACTATCCATTTTCCCTTTAAATCTCTTAAGCATATCTCAACTTCATCTTGATTTGGTATACAAAACTCTGGTGCTTTATTTCCTATTTCTAACATTGGTTTTTCCTTTTTTTTATTTTATAGCGATAAATGTAGCAAAGTTTACCCACTTGAATATACAATCAAAGTGTTTAAATCCAGCATCTTCTATCATCTTTTTATTCTCTTCATAAGTATATGGTATAAGTACATTTTCTAATGCTTCTCTTTTTTGAGCAATTTCAAATTCGCTGTACCCTTGTGTTTTTTTAAAGTTATAATACTCATCAATAAATTGTTTATTTAATATTTTATCATCAGTTACTACTTTTTCACTAAAAATAAATACACTTCCAACCTCTAGTGAATCATATATCTTTTTTATAAGTTTTTCTCTTTGTAAAGGTCTTATAAATTGTAATGTATAATTTGAGATTATAACATCTGATTTTTTAAAGTTTACATTAAAAATATCATCATTAATAAAAGTTATTTTATGTCCATATGCTTTAGATTTTTGTTTTGCACGAATCAACATAGCATCAGATGTATCTATTCCAATTAGATCTAAATCTTTATTAGAATTATTTGCAATATTTATAAGTGTAGATGCAGTTGAACATCCAAGGTCATAAATAGTTGAATTATCTTTAATATATTTAAGAGCAAAGGATGTTGTCAACTCTAGCATTTGTCCATAAAAAGGTACAGAGCGTTCTAGCATATCATCAAAAACAGATGCTACATCTTCATCAAATTCAAATTGTTTTGTTATTGGTTTATTAAATACTTTATCTTTCATCAAAAGTATTGTATAATAATTATTATTTTAAACCATTTAAATTAAAGGAATTGAAAGATGTCAATGTTTGGTGCTATTAAAAATAAGATAAGTGCAACAGTAAAAATCAAAAAAAGAGTATTTGATCCTGAGATGATGTCTGCTGAGGATATTGTTTTACCAAGAGTATTTAATATCGTTCATATAGATAGTGTTAAAAGTTCTGTAAAAAATGAAGTTGGAACTTTTAAATCACTTGGATACAAAGATATGCCTATAGAAAAACTTAAGGTTTTAGAATATCACTCTTATCAAATAGGATTGATGATAAAAGCTATAAAAGAGGATGTTGTTAATATTATTCCAGATGTTTCTACAGTATTGCCATCAATTTCAACTTATATTACAAAAAGACAACTACATATGAAGGTTTTTGATATTGTTAATAGATATGAAACCAATGTAGAAAAAGATGAGTTAAAAGAGCTTTTAAGCAAAGAGGTTATTTGGACACCTTTAGATATGGCTTATTTATTATACTACCTAAGCTTAGAAGATAGAGTTTTACCTAAAAAGAAGTAAAATAATTGTTAGCTAATTTTATATCAATATCGATTTGATTTTTCAACATATCATATTGGTCAAATTTTTGGTTATCTCTTAACTTTTTATAAAATTTTATCTCTATAATTTTTGGAATATCAATATTTGAAATATCTTCTAATATATGAGTTTCAATAGCAAACTTACCATCAGTAGTTACTCTATGACCTATAAAAGAAACAGAGTTATAACTAATATTGTTTAAAACTGTCTGTGTTATATATATCCCCTCTTGAGGTATTAAAAAATCTTTAACATTAAGGTTTATTGTAGGTACAAATTGTTTTTTTCCTAAACCTTGACCAGTTATATGGTAACCTTTTAGTTTATAGTTATATCCTAAAAGATTATTTGCTTTTGCAATATCTCCATCTCTAAGATAAGCTCTTATTACTCTAGAGTGAACAGCAATATTATTAATTTTAAATTCATCTACTACCTCCACATCACCTTTAAAAATATCTTTAAGATTATCTATATTATATGCGGCTTTATGTCCAAAATGAAAATCATAACCAACTACTATTTTATTTAAAGATGGAAACTCTTGAAGTAATAGTTTAATAAACTCTTCCCCACTTAAGTGTTTTATATTTTCTAATGGATAAAAAAAGATGGGATATATACTATGTTCATTTCTATTTGTTAAAGGTGAAAGATTTGCATAAGAAGTTTGTATAACTACAATTGCTCCGTTTATATCTAGCTTAGAAAACAGTTGTTGATGTGCTAAATGCATACCATCAAAACCGCCAATTGCTATACTTGTAATTCTATTTTTTATAGTCATTCCTTTTTATCCATATTAAGTATGATATAATACAAAAATAAAGATGAAAATTAGATATAAGGAGATATTATTAAAATTAATATATATCAAATTGTTAAAAAGACAAATGATGGTTTTGAACCTTTAGTAAATGAATTTATTAAGATGTCAAGTAGGTATGCAACAGTTGAGGTGCATTCTATATTTAACAAGCAAATAGGAAAAGCTCAAACAATTGGGGAAAAAGAATCTCAACACTCTTATAATGAAGTTTTTATACCTAAGTTAGCAAACGGTTATAATATTGCTTTAGATGTATTGGGTACAAAAATAGACAGTTTTAAATTTAGTACGCTATTCCAAGATAAGATGACAGTTAACTTTTTTATTGGCGGTGCATTTGGATTTGATAGGGAATTTTTAAAAAAATGTGACAAGGTTATATCTTTAAGTGAGTTAACATATGCACATAAAATTGCTAATATTGTTTTGTGTGAACAGATATTTAGATCACTTTGTATATTAAATAACCACCCATATCATAAGTAATTTATATAAATTTAGCTAAAATATCAAAAATTCATAAACGGAGAGCTTATAGTGGCTTCAAAAAAACAAATAGAAGAGTTAAAAGAGATTTTGCTCAATAGAAAAATAGAGATAAAAAGTAACATAGATGACAGTATTGATAATATATCAAAACTTAACGATTGTGATTGTAAAGATGATTTAGATTTTGCAGAGGCAAGTAGTGATAGCTTTACTTCAGGAGTTATAGTACAACAACAACAGCAAGAGCTAAAAGAGATTGGAGAAGCTTTAAAAAGCATTGAAAATGGAACTTATGGTGTTTGTGAAATGTGTGATGAATCAATAGCGATAGGTAGATTAAAAGCAAAGCCGTTTGCTAAATATTGTACAGATTGTAGAGAGATACACGAAAATAACTGCCAATAAATTAAGGAGATAATAATGATGGGATTAAAAAAATATATATTTGGGGCAATAGTTTTAATGCTAGTTGTGTTTGGATATGTTTTTAGTATTGAATCAGGTGACTACAGAATAGAAATTTTAGAAACTGCATTTGTGTTACCAATTGCTTTATGGGTTATAGCACCTGTAATAGTATTGTTTATAATGACTATTTTACATATGTTATTTTATGGACTTAAAAACTATTTATCATTAAAATCAGTAAATAAAGATGTTGAATCTGTAAAAACTCTTTTAACAAAGAAATTAATTGGGGAAGAGTCAACAATAACTTTTAAAAATGAAACATTTAAAGAGTTAAGCCAAATTATAAAACAATTAAAAATTGAAGTAGAAGATGAAACATTTACTACATCAGATAAGAAGTTAGACAAGGTAGTTTCTCAAATATCAAGTATTAAAAATGGTAAATATATCTCATTAAAAGATTTAAAACTAGATAATGATACAAAATTGATGAATCAAAATATTAAAAATAGAATTGCACAGGATGATAACTTTGCATTAGAGTCTGTTAAAAAAACTTCAAATAACTCTGCTGATATTGTAAAAATTGCATTTGATAAAGTATTAGAAACAAAATCAATGACTACAATTAAGAAAAATATTGATGATATTGAGTTTGATAAAGAGATGATTTTATCATTATTTAAAAAAGATGCAGTACAGCAAGATGAGTTTTCAATGAACAATGATATGCTTATAAAACTTATAAAAAAAGTAGAGTTTACAAATGAAGAGTTAATATCTATTGCAAAAGCTTACAAAACATCAATGTCTCCTGAGCAACTTATAAAATTATTTGAAGATATCTCTGTATTTAATGAAGATTATACAACTGCATATCTTTATGTATTAGCTCAATTTGAGATGATTGATAATATGAGAGATATTTTAATCAATAGTGAATCTAATGAGTATTCATCATTTAAAGCTTTAATTGATCTAAAAGATGCAGGTAAAAATACATATTCATTAGATACTCTTTGTTATAAATAATATTGGGATTAAATGAATAAATTATTAGACTTCTCTAAACCTATAGTAGCTTTAGCTCCACTAGCAGGTTACACAGATCTTCCTTTTAGATCTGTAGTTAAAAATTTTGGTGTTGACTATACAGTTAGTGAGATGATAAGCTCAAATGCATTAGCTTACAATAGTGAAAAAACATTAAAAATGATACAAAAATCTCCAAATGAAGACCCATATTTTGTACAACTTTCAGGTAGTAAATCAGATATTATGCAAATTGCAGTTGAAAAATTAAATGAGATAGATGGTATAGCTGGAATTGATTTAAACTGTGGTTGTCCTGCTCCAAAAGTATTTAGTCATGGTTCTGGTTCTAATTTATTAGGGGATCTTCCTAGGCTTCAAGAGATATTAAAAACCATTAAAAAATATTCAAATAAAACATACACTACAGCGAAAGTTAGAATTGGTATAGATGAAAAAATACCAGTTGATATTGCAAAAGCAGTTGAGGATTGTGGTGTTGATTTTATTGCAGTTCATGGCAGAACTAAAAAAGGTGCATATAAAGCACCAGTAGATTATGATGCGATTGCTGCAATTAAAGAAGCAGTTAGTATACCTGTAATTGCCAATGGTGATATAACAGATCTTATCAAGGCTAGGTACGTTTTAGACTATACAAAAGCTGATGGTATAATGATTGGTCGTGGTGCTGTTGGGAAACCTTGGGTATTCCATCAAATAGCATCAGGTGATGAATCAATCTCAAATGAATTAAAAAAGAAAATTATATTAGAGCATTTCAATAATATGATTATTCATTATGGGGAGTATGGTGTAGTTATGTTTAGAAAACATCTTCATACCTATTCAAAAGGTTATGATGGAGCAAATAGCTTTAGGCAGATTGTAAATACAACAGCTTCAGTAGAAGAGATGAATCAACTAATAGAAAACTTTTTTTAACTATTCGTTTTCATTATACTCTACTAGTGATTGAAGTAATTCATTTACATTAATTGGCTTTTGAATATATCTATATACGCCAATAGTATCTGCTCTTAAAAAATAATCATACTCTCCATGTGCAGTTGTTAATATGCAAGGTGTATTTGGGCTAATATCTTTAATCGCTTTAGCCATATCTAAACCATCCATTTTAGGCATTTTTATATCTGTTATTACAAATGCAACATCTTTGTTTTCTTTAAAAAGTTCTAAACCCTCTTGACCATTAATGGCAGTTTTAACTTCTCCAAAAACTTTATTTAATATTTTACTAAATGAATTCATAACAGCAATATCATCTTCTACATATAAAACTTTTTTATCTTTTAAATGTTTAATATCCATTTTACTATCCTTTAGATATAAAAAAAGCTAAGTGGTATAACCACTTAGCTTTTTTAAAGAAATTAATCCTTGCTTACCCTAAAAATGGGTTTGCATATAATGCAATTAAAGCAATAACAAGTGTATAAATAACTTGTGCTTCAATCATCGCTAAAGCAATAAACATTGTAGTCATAAGTTTACCACCCATACCAGGGTTTCTAGCAGTTCCAGCAATAGTTGCAGCAGCAGTATTACCCATACCAACAGCTCCACCAAGTGCAGCAAGACCAAGACCAACACCAGCAGCAAGTACTGAGTAAGCTTTCAATGTTTCGTTAGCTACATTTGCATCAGATGCGAAAGCAGCAGTTGCAATAGCAACCATTAAGAATAAAATTTTTTTCATTCTAAATTCCTTTGTAATAATTTGTTTTATCAAAAGTGAGTTCGGATAGCGTAAACAGCAATCTTAATGATGCTGCCAATAACCATATAAATACAGCTATTTCCCTACTTAACACTCTTAAGTGTCGACATTATATAGAAATTTTAATTAAATGTCAAAATTAATTACTAATTGGGTATTTCAATTTTAAAAGTAGCACCAGCATCTAAATTTTCCACAGATATTTTACCACCTAATTTTTTTTCAATTATCATTTTTGACATAAAAAGTCCAAGGCCTGTACCTCCTGCATCTTTTTTTGTAGTATAATATTTATCAAAAATAGTATCAATATTCTTCTCTTCAATTCCACCAGCGTTATCACTTATTGTTAAAATAATATTATTATTTTCATTTTTATCAATATTGACAGTAATAATATTTTTTTTATCTTTCTCTACTTTAAAGTGTTCAATTGCATTGCTAAATAGATTCATTAAAATTTGGATAATATAGTTTTCATAACTGTTAAGAGGAAATTCATTTTTAATTAAATTAACAACTTCAATATCTTTTTTTTCTAATTTTTTCCCTAATATTTTAATAGATTTTGTTATGGTCATTCTTAAGTCAAATATTTTAGTATCATTATTTATATTTAAAAAATCTCTAAAATCAGTTACTGTCTGTGATAATAAACTTGTAGCATTACCTATATTATCTATTGAAGAAAAAAGTGTATCATCATTAAGTGTATCAAGTTCTTTTTGAAGTTCTAAATTACCAACGGTCATACTTATAATTGATAAAGGCTGCATCCATTGATGTGTAATATTTTCAAACATCTCACCTAACATTGCAAATTTTGATTGTTGAATTAAAAGTTCATTTTTATTTTTTATATCATCGATTAAATAGTTTTGAAACTCCTGTAATTTTAAGTGTGTTTTTATTCTTGCTTTTAATACAGCAGGTTCAACAGGTTTAGATACATAATCAACAGCCCCCAATTCTAAGCCCTTGACTATATCTTTTTTATCTTCTAGTATAGTTAGAAATATTATAGGTATGTTTTTGGTATAATTCATTACTCTTTTACATACCTCATATCCATCCATATCAGGCATTAGAACATCTAATAAAATCATATCAGGGATAAGTCCATTATCAATCATATCAAGTGCTTTTTGTCCACTTGTAGCAACACTTACTTTATATTCTTCTTTTAATATCTCTACAATTACTTGAATATTTTCTGGCGCATCATCTACAACTAAAATTGACTTTGTTTTTTTATTCATATTATTACTCTTTATTTGGTTATTTACTTCTTTTTTATTCAATAAACTTATTTTTTAATATTTTACAAACTTCATATCCATCCATATTTGGCATAATTATATCAAGTAATATTATATCAGGTTTTTTCTTTTTGCGCTAATTTGATAGCTTTTTGTCCAGATGTCGCAGCAATAATTGTATAGTCATCTTTTAACATAGTTGTAAACATATGAATATTTGCTAGTGCATCGTCTACTATTAAAACCTTTGGTTTATTGCTCAATTTTTTATATCCTTTATAGATTTAGGTAATTGATTTATTTAGTTATATTCAATGTTACCTTTAATAAATTTCTCATCTGTTAAATCTTCATCAATGTTTAAGAACGTTTTGATTGTATCAAAAAGTTTTTTTGGATTTATTGGTTTTGTTATATGTTCATTCATCCCAGCTACTAGACTTTTTTCTTTATCTCCCACTAAAGCGTTTGCACTTAAAGCAATAATAGGTATATTTTTAAAATAGTCATCCTTAAATTCTCTTATTTTCTTAGTTGCCTCTATACCATCCATTAGAGGCATTTGAATATCCATAAGTACAATATCATAAAACTTTGATTTGATTTTTTGTAGAGCATCTATCCCATCAACAGCAATTTCAACTTTTAGACCTTTGTTTTCTAACATTAATTTTGCAAACTCTTGATTTAATTTATTGTCTTCTACTAGTAAAACTTTTATTCCATTTAAGCTTAAATTATCAGAAAAAGTAAGCTTTGTTTCTACTTTTACAATCTCATTATTTGAGACAACTTCAATAATTTTATCATATAAAGTTGATGGTAAGATGGGTTTACTTAAATAACCATTTATCCCATCATATTCAAGATGTTTATCTACAACTTCTTGTGAATATGCAGTTACCATTATTGTTTTTGGTGTTAAATCACCTAGTTTTTCTTTTACTTTTTGAAATACTTGTAGTCCATCCATGTCTGGCATTTTATAATCTAAGAATACTAAATCATATTTATTTTTTATCATATGTTCATAAGAATCTTTGCCATTATTTACACTTTGCACATTGAAGTTAAAAGATTTTAGCATTTTACTTAAAACTTCATTTGCTAAACTATTATCATCTGCAACTAAAACATCTAAACTTGCTATCTCTTTAATAAACTTATACTCTTTTTTTTGTTGATTTTTTGGTATGTCTACTTTTATAGTAAAACAAAATGTTGAACCAATATCCTCTTTACTATCATCAATCCATATTTTACCTTCAAGCAATTCAGAAAGCTTTTTAGATATTACGAGACCCAGACCTGTACCTTCAAAGCTTCTTGTCTGTGAGTTGTCAACTTGCATAAATTCAGAAAAAAGTTTTTTCTGATTACATTTCGATATCCCCATACCACTATCTTTTATACAGAACATTAAAGTAGCTCTATTTTTGTCGGTATTTACAAGTTTTGTAGATACAAGTATTTCTCCCTCTTGTGTAAATTTTATTCCATTTGAGATAAGATTTGTTAAAATCTGTGAAATTCTTAGTTTATCACTTATTATATTTATAGGAATATCTTTATCATAATAGGTTAATAGTTCAAGTTTATTTTCTTGAGCTTTAATACTCATAATACCCATCACATCATTTATAAGTTCATTTAAATTAAATTCACTATTTTTTATCTCTAATTTATTTGCTTCAATTTTTGAAAAGTCTAAAATATCATTTATAATTGAGAGTAAAGAGTTAGCCGCACCCTCTGCTTTTTTAATATAATTAGCATCAGTTTTATTTAAAGTTTCTTTATTTATAAGATAAAGCATACCTAAAATACCGTTCATAGGTGTTCTTATTTCATGGCTCATTTTTGCTAAAAAGTCAGATTTAACAGCTAAGGCATCTTCTGCTTTTACTTTTAAAATTTCAAGTTTTTCATTTGCTTCTATAAAAGCTTTATGTTGTGAATCAGATACTTTTAGTATTTTGATTAATCGCTTGTTTAAATGATCAATTTCAATAATAGAAGCTTCATGCTTTTGTTCTGATATTATTCTTTTTTTAGATTCAGCAGAGATTCTTTTAGTTCCATATATAATTAGTAATAGGATAAATACTAAAAATGCCAGTGTTTCCATATCTATCCTTTAAGTTGTGTTTTTATAATTGATTCAACAAGCTCATATCTACTTTCAAATCCAAACTCTAAACTTTTTTGATGATTCTCTTTTTGTATCTTTTTTAGTTCATCATTGTTAATAAGTAGTGCATCAACTTTGAATGGTGTTGATCTGTCATATTCATCTTGAATCAAAGAAAATGTATCAATAAGTTCTGCAGCATAGTTTGAAGACATTAAAAATACTGCATTTTTATAATACATAGCTTTTAGTACACTTTGAGAAAAAAGTTTAAGTTGTGTAGGTAAAATAAAAATATCAGATACTATAAAAAGTTCATCAATATCTTTATAATCCTCAAAAAATATAACTTTGTATGGTAATTTTGCTCTATTAACTTGAAGTTTTAGTTTTTGTATCTCTTTGGAAGTAGACTCAATCATAACTACAAAGTTTGTTTTATGCATATTTTCAAATATCTCTAATAATGATTTAATCCCACTTAGAGCTAAATCTTTACCTTGAAAAAATATCATTTTAGTTTTTTTATCTATATCAAACTTCTCTTTAAACTCTTTTTTTAAATCCTTGTCATATCCCATAGTATTATTTACATATGGATATACAACCTCTATTTTATCTTTATTTAAAGCCGATAATCTATCCATGATTTTAAGTTTTATTCCATTTGAGTTTACAATAGTTTTTTTACTATTCTCAATCATATTAAGAGCTTCATCATTTATGATACCTTGATGAAAATATATATCTGGATATTGTGTTGATTTAAAAGTAAGTTTTGAAAGAAGTGATGGTTTTTTATAATATGTTACATCATATAATTTTTCAACTCTTTGAGTTATTTTAGTTTTGTTTTTAATTGCTATTTTAATACTATTCATACTCAAATGATATTAAAATGTTGTTTAAACTAAAGTTACTTTTTAACTAATAATTACATATCTGTATAGAATTTTAAAATATAGCCTCTAAAAGTAGAGGCTATTAAATATTTTAGATTATTTTTTAGAATTTAATCTTGATTGATATTCTTGACCATGTTTACAAACTGGGCAAGTTTTTAAAGCTTTTTTACCATAATGTACATGTCCACAAACTTCACAAATCCAAGCTTCATCTGCATCATCACTAACAAACTCAGCATCACTTTCTAATCTTTCTAAAAGCATTTTGAACATATTTTCATGTTCAACTTCAATTTTACCAATACCTGTAAATAATTTTGCAGCTTCTTTATGACCTTCATCAATGGCCACTTGTGCAAAATCTGGATACATAGTTGTATTTTCATAAGATTCACCATCTATTGCATATTGTAAATTTTGTGCTGTAGAACCAAAACTATCTTCACTATTATTTATCATTCTATTATTTAATGATAATTCAAGTTTTGCATGAACTTTTTCATTGTCGGCTGCTCTTTGAAAGTGTTCTGCTATATCTCTATATCCCTCTTTTTGTGCAACTTTAGCAAAATACTCATATTTGTTTCTTGCTTGAGATTCACCTGCAAATGCTTTCATAAGATTTACAGAAGTTAAATTTTCTGTTATCATCTCCATAGCTTGACCACAACAGTGCAGTTCACCACCACCTACATTTTGTACTTCGATTACATTCCCACATTTGTTACATCTGTATGATTCGTATTGTCTCATTTTGACCCCTTTTATTTTATATAATATTATCTCATAAGAAAACTTAAATTGTGACTTTTAAATTAATTATTTTTAATACTTTCATGAGACTATTAGATTGTAAAACCTTTATTTAAATAATAGTTATAAAATTATATTTAAGTATAAAGATGTTAAAATTGTCCAAAATATATACAATATTAATAATTAAAATTTATAATTGTTAAATGAATTGTATATTATATATACATAAAAGGAAAAACAATGTTTCAAAATATGACAATTAAAGCTAAGCTTATCGGTTTAGTAGCGGTATCGTTATTATTACTTTCTGTTATTATAACAGTAAGTTCAGTAGTTGAAGTTACAGATAAGATGATGGAAAATGCATCTTATAAGTTAGAATCAATTAGAGAGTCTAAATCAAATCAAATCACAAAATTCTTTGATGAAAGAATAGGTGATATAAAAGTACTTGCAAGAAGTCAAGATGTTAAACACTTAGCACATAGTCTACACACACTAGAATCAAAATTAGAGTTTGACCACGCAGGTGCTGCACCTGTAAATGACCCTGCGTTTAAAAAAGCTATTGATAAACATGAAGAGTTTTTCCAAGGTTATATGAAAGACTATGGTTATTATGATATATTTTTAATTGATGCAACTAATGGCCATGTGCTTTATTCAGCTGCAAAAGAGTCTGATTTTGGAGCAAATCTAAAAACAGGGTCATTAAGATCTAGTGGACTTGGAGAAGTATACCAAAAAACACTACAAAATAAACGACCAGTTTTTGTTGATATGAAACCTTATGCACCAAGTGCAGGAGCACCTGCAATGTTCTTAGGAGCACCTGTATATATTGATGGTAATTTAGAATCTGTACTTGTATTTCAAGTAAGTGATGCTGCAATTAACTCTATAATGCAGTTTAGAAAAGGTTATGGAAAATCTCAAGAGGATTATTTAGTTGGTTCTGATAAGTTAATGAGAAGTGATAGTTTTCTTGACCCAAAAGCTCATAGTTTAAAAGCATCTTTTGCAAATCCAAGTTCAGGTAAAGTTAATACAGAGGCTAGTTCAGATGCGCTTTCTGGTAAATCTGATACAAAAATTATTATAGATTATAATGGAAACCCAGTACTTTCTGCTTACTCACAGATAAAAATTGGTGAAGATTTAAAATGGGCTATATTATCTGAAATAGATGAATCAGAGTTGATGGAAACACCTTATGCGATAGCAAGAGATATTACAATCATATCTTTAATAGTATTAATAATAATTGCATTTATTACTTCTATAATTATAAATAAAGGGATAGTTGCTCCACTAAAAGAGTTTGAGGATGGTTTACTTGGATTTTTTAAATATATAAATAGAGAACAAAAAGATGTAAAAGATTTAAATACAATTTCAAATGACGAGATAGGTAATATGTCAAAAGTTGTAAATGAGAATATTCATAAAACAAAAGCTAGTATTGATGAAGATAGAAAAGTTATCGATGATACTATCCAAGTTTTAGCAGAGTTTGAACAAGGTGATTTATGTCAAAGAGTAAATACAAATAGTTCAAATCCAGCACTTCAAGAGTTAACAACACTGTTAAATCAAATGGGTACAAATATGGAACACAATATTGATGGAGTATTAACAGTACTTGAACAATATTCAAACTATAACTATATGAAAAAAGTAGATACACAAGGTATAAAAGCACACCTTTTAACTTTAGCAAATGGTGTAAATAGCTTAGGTAATTCTATAACAGAGATGCTAGTAGATAATAAATCAAATGGTATAACACTAGATAACAGTAGTGATATATTACTTAAAAATGTTGATATATTAAATAACAACTCAAATGCAGCAGCAGCAGCCCTAGAAGAAACAGCAGCAGCATTAGAAGAGGTTACTTCGAATGTAGCTAGTACAACAAACAATGTAATGCAGATGGCAAAATATGCAGCAGAAGTAACAACTTCAGCAAATGAGGGTCAAGACCTAGCAAATCAAACAACACAAGCTATGGATGATATAAATGATGAAGTAACTGCTATTAGTGAAGCTATAGGTATTATTGATCAAATAGCATTCCAAACAAATATTCTATCTTTAAACGCAGCAGTTGAAGCAGCAACAGCAGGTGAAGCTGGAAAAGGTTTCGCAGTAGTTGCACAAGAGGTAAGAAACCTAGCTAGCAGATCAGCAGAAGCTGCAAATGAGATAAAAGCACTAGTATCAAATGCAAATGATAAAGCAAATAAAGGTAAAGGTATAGCTGATAATATGATCGCTGGTTATACTGGATTAAATGATAATATCTCTAAAACAATAGATTTAATATCATCAGTTGAAACAGCATCTAAAGAGCAGCAAACTGGTATTATACAAATCAATGATGCTATAAACTCACTAGATAGACAAACACAAGAGAATGCAAATATAGCGTCTGCAACACATGATGTAGCAGTACAAACAGATGAGATAGCAAAACTTGTAGTATCAAGTGCAAATGAGAAAGAGTTTATTGGAAAAGATAGTGTACAAGCTAGAAAAACAAACTCTAAGACAACAGTAACAACTACACCTACTGTTGCTAAAGAACCTAAAAAAAGAGAAGTAGTAAAATCACAAAGTAAACCTACAAATACTATTAAACCAGTAGTATCAAATAGTAATGATGATGAGTGGGCAAGTTTTTAAACTTGCCTATTATACTTTAAGAGCTTTTGCCCATGATTCCATTAGGTCATGTAATTGTTCTTTTGGAGCTTCTAAAAAATCTATAACAAATCTATCTTCAAATTCACAAACACCAATACTTCTAGGACGAGCCGCTAAAATCTTTGTATTTGGTATCGCTTGACCAAAACAAAAGATAATATTTTGAGCATCTTGAAGCCCATCTATCATAGGTCCATCTAAACTTTTAGTATGTGTATAGTGATCAAAAATTGCAATAAATTTAGCAA
>CBFDEF010000001.1:0-96284 GCA_965603755.1 uncultured Arcobacteraceae bacterium | reverse complement strand
AGGATGTGCTTAATATAAATTGATTATAATTAACCCTAATATATAAAAAGGGTTAATTTGGTTTATTTTTTAATTTATCTTTTCTTAGAGGTTATGGTATCCTCTGCGATTGTTGGTGTCGTAGGTGGACTAACTATCTTTCTTGAAATAGTTTTTACTGCTATAATTGGTATAACAATACTAAAAAACTTTAAATTCTCACTAATGGAAAATATTGAAAAAGCAAGATCTGGACAGATGACACAGGATGAGTTTATCCGTACAAATGTAGGTCGTGCAATTGGTGCTGTATTATTAATAGTTCCAGGCTTTTTTACTGATATGCTTGGTTTACTTATGTTGATTGGGTTATTACCATTCTTAGTTAGTAAGCTATTTCAATTTAAAAATCCAAACCAAACGACACATCAAACAAACGGTTACAAATCTAGCTTTGACCACAATAAATCAAATTTTAATAATACAACATATAAAGGGATAAAAAATGATGAAATCATTGACGTTGAAATCATTGACGATAATAAGCCTATTAAGTAGTACTTTAATAGCAAGTAAAACCGATGATAATGTTTTAAAATACGAAAAACAAAGAATTAAGAGTGCAATTGCAAGAGCAAATGGAAAGATAAATAGTATAGATGTAGTTCTAAAAAAAGATTTACAAAATAATGGTTGGTATGGATATGTATTTAATCTTGATATAAATATACAAGGTAAAAAAATAGTTCAAAAAGATACACTATTTGCTAAGGGTAATTTAATAGCACCAGATTTAATAAATAGTAAAACAAAAAGAAGTTTTAAAGATGTTATGTATCCGGTTCTAAATAAAAGCTATTTTTCTAAAGAGCATCTTATTGCAGGAAATCCTAATGCCAAACACACATTGGTACTTTTTAGTGATCCATTATGTCCTATATGTATAGATGAAGTTCCATTTATCATTAAAAATATATTAAAAAATCCTGATAATATAGCACTATATTATTATCATATGCCTTTAGATATGCATCCAACTGCAAGAACACTTTCAAAGGCATCAATGATAGCAAAAGAGCAAGGTATAAAAGATATTGACCTGAAAGTTTATGATAAAGATTTTAGTAACTTTTATGATGCATATGAAGAAAAAGATAATCAAAAAGCATTAAACTTTTTTAATAAAACTTTTAATACAAAAATAACAATGAAACAAATAAATGATAAAAAATGGAATGATAAATTAAAACATGATTTAAAAATGTCTGAAGATGCATTTGTTAATGGAACACCAACTCTGTTTTTCGATGGTGTGATTGATAAAACAAGAATGAAATATGAAAGCTTCTTAAAAAAAAATAATGGAATGGTAAAATAATGGAAAAACTACAAAAATTAATTATAGCAACGAGAGCTAGTGATTTAGCACTTTGGCAAGCATATCATATAAAAGCTCGAATAGAAAAATCTTTTCCTTCAATTACAGTTGAATTAAATAAAATAGTAAGTAACGGTGATAAAGTTTTAGATAAACCTTTAGCATTAATAGGTGGTAAAGGCCACTTCACAAAAGAGTTAGAAGATGAGATGCTTGCAGGAAATGCACACTTAGCTGTTCATAGTTTAAAAGATGTACCTACTTATATCCCTGATGGTTTAGAGTTGTCGGCTATTACTCAAAGACAAGATCAAAGTGATGTATTTTTATCACATAAATATAAAAGTTTAAAAGAGTTACCAAAAGGTGCTGTTGTTGGAACTACTAGTTTAAGAAGAAGAATGCAATTACTTAAAAAGAGACCAGACTTGGTTGTAAAAGATTTAAGAGGAAATGTAAATACGCGTCTGCGAAAACTAGAAGAGGGTCAATATGATGCTATTATTTTAGCATACATTGGTCTTCATAGATTAGATTTACTAAAAGATATACCATATACTAAAAAGTTAAAACTTGATATGATGATACCACCTATGGGTCAAGCAGCACTAGGTATTGAGATAATTAGTGATAATGTTATAGTTAGAGAGATAGCTAATAGTTTAAATGATGAAGCTACATTTATCTGTACTAAAGCAGAGAGAGATTTTATTAGTAAAATAGGAGCTGGATGTTCAGCACCTGTTGCTTGTAACGCAACTATAGATGAAGATGTTTTAAATCTAGAGGTTAAAATAGGTTATCCAGATGGTACAAATATTATGCATAAAACTGCATCTGCTTTACTATCAAATTGTGATAGCTTAGGTGAACAGTTAGCAAATGATTTTATTGCAGATGGTGCTATGGAGATTCTAAAAAATGCAGAATCAATTGCATTTAAAGATGAGATGCCTCAAAGATTATAATATATAAAAAAAGAATTTTTAGATTTTGATGATTTTAAAAGTCATCAAAATCTATACTTCCTTTAGAGTAGTTTACAACATTACCTTCAAAAAAGTTTGTTCTTTGGTCATTGAATGAACTATATCCATCAACCCATGGAATAGGGTGTTTTACATTATATTCAGGTTCATATCCAATCGCTTCAAGTCTTCTGTCTGCTAGATATTCAATATATTGTCTAATAATATCTTTTGTAAATCCTAAGATTTGACCTTGTGTGATATAGTCACCCCAAGATGCTTCTAAATCAACAGCTTTTTTAAACATAGCTCTTACTTCAGCTTCTAACTCATCAGTAAAAAGTTCAGGTCTCTCTTTTTTTGTTGAGTTTATAAGGTTTTGAAAAAGTAAAAGATGTGTTACTTCATCTCTTTGTATAAAC
This sequence comes from uncultured Arcobacteraceae bacterium, assembly GCA_965603755.1. Lineage (GTDB taxonomy): Bacteria > Campylobacterota > Campylobacteria > Campylobacterales > Arcobacteraceae > JAIOSF01. Next base: position 93,537 of record CBFDEF010000001.1, on the reverse strand, counting down.
TTAATCATTTGTGAAGAACCAAGCATTTTACCTGACTTTCCTAAGGCATACATAGCTGCAAAACCAGCATAGAAATATATACCTTCTAAAATCTGATTTGCAAACATTGCTAATACGATTTTATGATCAGTTATATCTCCTGACAAATCTTTATATGTACCTGCAATAAAGTTGTTCTTCTCTTGTAATCTAGCATCAGTTTTCCACATATCATATATCTCATCTGTATTATCAGAGATAGATTCAACCATAACTGCGTATGATTTACTGTGATTTGCTTCCTCATAAGATTGTCTTGAAAGAATTGCATTTATCTCTGGTGCTGTTATATATGGATTTATATTATCCATTAGATTATTTGTTTGTAAAGAGTCCATAAAAATTAATTGACTTAAAACTAAATCATACATTCTTTTTTCTGGAACTGTTAAATACTTATAATCTTTTGCATCTTGAGTCATTTGAACCTCTTTAGGAAACCATGTATTTCCCTCCATAGTATCCCAAAGCTTAACTGCCCAATCATATTTACATCTAGTAAAGTTTATCATACCATCTGCATCGCCCCCAAATGTTCTTCTATCATTTATTGTTTCTACTGATTTTGGGTTATATATCGTTTTTCTATCCATTGTTTGCTCCTATTGGCATCCTACGCACTCCATACTTCTATCTGCTACATCTGATACTGCTTCTGGAGATTGACTTCTTAGGTAATATGTTGATTTTAATCCAAGTTGCCAAGCTGTTGTATATATTTGATGAAGATATTTACCGCTTGCTTTATCTAAACTCATAAATATATTTGTACTTTGACCCTGATCTATCCATTTTTGTCTAATAGCCGCTGCTTTTATAATATCAAGTTGGTCAACCTCATAAGCTGGAGTATAGAAGTTCCAAGTATCAGGGCTAAGGTTTGGTACAACAACTGGAATCTGACCACTTAAGTTCTCTTCAAACCATTTTCTTTTATATACAGGCTCAATAGCTTGTGTAGTACCCACTAATATAGATATAGAACTTGTAGGTGCAATAGCCATTAAGTAACCATTTCTCATACCTTGGCTTTTCACTTTAGTTCTTAACTCATCCCAATCATACCCAGTATCAAAAAGATCTTTTTGAACTAAAGCATTAACAGCAGGTGTTGAGTGATCCATAGGCATAATACCTTTACTCCATTTAGAACCTTCAAAAGTCGGGTATATCCCTTTCTCTTTAGCTAAATTTGCAGATGAATTAATAGCATTATAACTTACAGCTTCCATAATAGAATCAATCTTTTTAAGATGCTCAGAAGATCCCCATACAATACTAGCTTCTGCTATCATTTGAGACTCACCCATAACACCTAAACCAATTGCTCTAGTTTTTAAGTTTGTAGCCTTTACTTTTCTAAGAGGATAGAAGTTTAAATCTATAACATTGTCAAGCATTCTTATTGCTGTTGGTACCACTCTATTAATATCTTCATTAGTATTTATTTTACTAAGGTTTACAGATGCAAGATTACAAACAGCAGTATCTCCATCAATTTTCTCTTTTTCGACAATAAAGATTTTTTTGCCATTTAAACTATCTAAAGCAGTTATTTTATTTGCAAATTTTTCAATTCCACTATCAACTACAACTTTTTCATCCTCTTCGAATGTTAACACTTCCCCATCTTCTAACTCTAATCTAACTAAATAATGGTTAGGATTTGTATTTTGAAATATCTCTGTACAAAGGTTTGAACTTCTAATAAACCCTGTATGATCATTTGGATTTGCTTTGTTTGCATTATCTTTGAAACATAAAAATGGTGAACCAGATTCAAAATAAGAAGTAAGAACTTTTTTCCATAAATCTTTCGCTTTCATCTGCTCTTTTGTAATTGATGGATCATTTTCATACTCTACATATCTTTTTTCAAACTCTTCACCTGTAAGTGCAGCTAAATCTTTAACTTCATATGGATCAAAAAGTGTCCAATGTGAATCTTCTAAGATTCTTTTCATAAAAATATCATTTATCCAAAGTGCAGGGAAAAGGTCATGTGCCCTTCTTCTCTCCTCTCCACTATTTTTCTTTAAATCAATAAAGTCAATTACATCCATATGCCAAGGCTCAAGATAAACTGCAATTGCCCCTTTTCTAGTCCCTAATTGATCAACTGCAAGAGCTATATCATTAGTGATTTTTAAGAATGGTACAGTTCCACCAGCTGCTCTTTTATGACCATCAATAACTCCACCTAAACTTCTAATAGAGTTCCAGTCCCAACCAATACCACCACCAAATTTAGATAATAGTGCCATCTCTTTGTAACCATCAAAAATACCTTCAATATTATCAGGAGATGAACCAATATAACATGATGAAAGTTGATGTCTATTTGTTCTTGCATTTGACAATGTTGGAGTTGCTAACATAACTTCAAATTTAGAGATTACATCATAAAACTCTTTTGCTTTTTCTTGTTTATTTTCCTCATTTTGTGCTAAAAACATAGCAATACCCATAAACATTTGCTGAGGAAGTTCTATAGGTTCTTTATCATTGTTTTTAAGTAAATATCTATCATAGATAGTTTTCATACCTAAATAGTTAAATAGATAATCTCTACTTGGTTCTAAATAAGAGTTTAAATCATCTAAATCATAACCATACTCTAAACCTGGAATAATTCTATGTGCATCTTGACCATATTTAATATACTCTTTAATATGGCAATATGCATTACCTTTTATACCATGAGTAACTTTTCCAACTCTATGATATAGATCAAAAAGAAATAATCTAGCAGCTACAAAAGTCCAATTTGGTACATCAATATCAATTTTCTCAACAGCTGTCTTAACTAAAGCATCTTGTATATCAGATGAACTCATACCATCTATAAATTTTATCTGTGCATCTATCTCTAATTCACTTTGACTAACACCTTCTAAATCTTTAGTTGCTGCAATTGTGTGTTTTTGAATTTTTGTAATATCTAAAATATCTTGACGACCATTTCTCTTTTGTATCATTATTGGCATTGAAAACTCCGTGCTTAAGTTTATAGAATTATAAAGGGAACTTGTTATAAGTTTATTTTATAATTCTACCTTGGTTTTTTAAAGATGTATTTTACCCAAAATAACATTAAAAAGACAACATAATTATAACTAATCTTATTTAAACAATTTCATATTAGTTTTTAGATAAAATAGAACTATAATGTAAAATAAAAAGGATTCTTATGGCTTTAAAAGTTGCGATAAATGGATTAGGAAGAATTGGAAGATGTGTGGCAAGAATTTGTGCCGACAGAGATGATATTGAATTAGTTGCTTGTAATGCAAGTGGTGCAGAAGATATGATTCAATATGGACTTAGATATGATAGTGTTCATGGTAATAGAAGAGATATTGAAGTAAAAGATGGATTTATCTATATTGGGAATGACAAAGCTAAACTTTTAAGTGAAAGAGACCCTGCGAAACTAGACTTTGCTTCACTTGGTGTTGAAGTAGTTTTAGAATGTACTGGTGCTTTTCTTACGACTGAATCAGTGCAACCATATATCGATAGTGGTGTAAAAAAAGTTGTTTTATCTGCTCCTGCAAAAGATGATACAGCAACATTTGTAATGGGTGCAAATGAAGATACATATAACGGCGAAAAAATCGTTTCAAATGCTTCTTGTACTACAAATGGTCTTGCTCCAGTTGCGAAAGTTTTAGATGATGCGTTTGGAATAGAAAATGGACTTATGACAACTATCCACTCATATACAGGAAGTCAACTTATTCTTGATGGAAAACATAAAAAAGACCCACGAAAAGCTAGAGCAGGGGCTATAAACTTAATCCCTACAACAACAGGTGCTGCAAAAGCTATATCAAAAGTTTTACCACAATTAGCGGGTAAAATTAACGGTCAAGCGATTAGAATCCCTACACCAAATGTTTCAATGGTAGATTTAACAGTTACTTTAAATAAAGATGTAACAGTAGAATCTGTAAATCAAGCTTTTAAAGATGCATCTCAAACTAATATGCAAGGTATTTTAGGAATTGATGAAGAGCAAAGAGTAAGTTCAGATTTCAATGGCGAAGAGACAAGTACAATAGTACCAATGGATACAACACAAGTAGTAGGCGATAGAATGGTTAAAGTTCTAGCTTGGTACGATAATGAGTGGGGATATTCATGTAGATTAGTAGATATGGCTGTTCATATCTCAAAAAAATAAAAATAGCTTTTGATTTATTAAAAAACTAGAGGATTAATATAGAATGACATTACAAGAGATAAATAAAATAGATATAACAAATAAAAAAGTTTTTATAAGATGTGACTTCAATGTACCAGTTGATGAGTATCAAAATATCACAGATGATAGACGAATAAAATCTGCACTTAATACAATTAGATATTGTATAGATAATGATTGTGCAGTTATTATAGCTTCTCATTTTGGTAGACCTAAAAATGGTTTTGAGGATAAATTCTCTTTAAGACCAATTGCAAAAAGACTTCATACTCTTTTAAAGCAAGAGATAAAATTAGCTCCAAATGTAGTTTGTGAAGAGACTATTGAGATGGCTCAAACACTAAAAAGTGGTGAGATTATGCTACTTGAAAATATGAGGTTTGAAGAGGGTGAAACTAAAAATGATCCTGAACTATCAAAAACTTTAGCATCTTTAGCAGATGTATTTATCAATGATGCTTTTGGTGTATCTCATAGAGCTCACGCATCTGTTGAGGGTATTGCACAACATTTTGATATTGAACATAAAGCTGCTGGATTTTTACTTGCTAAAGAGATAAAGTTTTTCTACCATATTATTGAAGAACCAAAGAGACCATTTGTATCTATTGTAGGTGGTTCAAAAGTTTCTGGTAAGCTTGAAGCTCTATATAACCTTGTACCAAAAGTTGATAAGATAATTATTGGTGGTGGTATGGCATTTACATTTTTAAAAGCTCTAGGTCACGAGATAGGTAACTCTTTAGTTGAAGAGGAACTTATCCCTGAAGCTTTAAAGATTATGGAAGAAGCAAAAAGCTTAGGTGTAAAATTTTACCTACCTGTTGATGTTATTGCTGCAGAAGAGTTTAATAGCGAATCATTTGCAAAAGCTATGACAGTTCAAGAGATTCCTGAAAGTTGGATGGGGTTAGATATTGGACCTGCATCTGCTACATTATTTGCACAAGCACTTGAAGATGCACATACTATTTTATGGAATGGACCAATGGGTGTTTACGAGATGGATAAGTTTGCAAAAGGTAGTACTAAACTTTCTCATGCGGTGGCTAAATCATACGCAACTACAGTTGTAGGTGGTGGAGATACTGCCGATTTAGTAAGAAGAACAGGTGATGAAGATGAGATGACATTTATCTCTACAGGTGGTGGAGCATCTTTAGAACTAATTGAAGGTAAAGTATTACCTGGTGTTAAGGCACTTATAATCGAAGAATAATACCAATTGAAAAAAGTATTACTAAACGGAGTTGGTAGAATCGGGAAAGCGATTCTACGAATCTCTCTTGAGCATAAAGCATTTCAAATAGTTGCTATAAATGAACTAAATTCAAATATTGAAAATATCACTTACTCTATAAACTATGATTCTACTTATGGTAGATTAAAAGATAAATTTATAGTAGAAAATAATTTTATTAAAAACAAAACTTCAAAAATAGAGATTTTAAATGAAAATTCCCTTTTTGATATAGATTTAAAAAAGCTTGATGTTGATTTTATCATTGATGCAAGTGGTTCAAAAGTAGATACTTTAAAACTAAAAGAGTTAGATGTAAAAGCTATCTTTTTAACACATCCAAATAAAAATGCAGATATAAATGTTATTTGTGGCGTAAATGAAGATAAATTATCACTAGAAAAGCAAAAGATTATATCTACAAGTTCATGTAATGCAACAGCATTATTGCCAATTTTAAAACTGATAGATGATAACTACACAATAGAGTATGGAGATATAGTAACCATCCATCCTTTACTTAATCATCAAAAAGTTTTAGATAGTGCTTGCATAGGTAGCCATAATAGAGATATAGAGTGTAACTTCGAGTTTGGAAGATCCGCTACTCAAAATATAATTCCTAGTAAAACAACCACTATTGAGGCTTGTTCATTAATAATGGCAAAAATAAATTCTGATACTATATCTTCAAACTCTTTAAGGGTACCAACTGATACAGTTGGAGTGATAAATGTTACTCTTGTAGTTAAAAAAGATTGTTCAAAAAATCAACTATTAGAACTTTGTAAAGAGTATGAAAAAAATCAAAAGTTTGATATTTTATTAAATAATAATGAAGCTTTAGTATCAAGTGATTTTAAAGCTCAAACATTTACAACTATAGTTGACCATAGATTTACTGATGTTAAAATGAATAAGATGATAAAACTAGTAGTGTGGTATGACAACGAATGGGGATATGCCTCTAAAGTTGTGGATATTATTAAAAGTCTCTAATAACTATTATATTTGATATGAGTATTGCATTTACATTAAAAAAAGTTATCAGCGGTTTAATTATGCCTTTGTCTATAGGGATTATCCTTGCTTTAATAGGCTTGTATTATCTATATAAAAATAGTTATAAAAAAGCAAAAATATTTTTAACTTTTAGTATTGTATGGATGGCGCTTATATCTTATTCTCCAATATCTAATCTATTATTAACTCCATTAGAAACAAAGTATTCTAAACTTGAAAATGTCCCTAAAGATGTTAAGCATATTTTACTTTTAGGTGGTGATATACAAAATAGAGGATGGGAGGTTTTGCGTCTCTATCATAAAATACCAAATGGTAAAATCATAACTTCTGGATATAAGGGAGATGAAAATATTCCAGAAGCCATAAGAACTGCAAATATTTTAATGGAATTGGGTATACCAAAAAAAGATATTATAATTCATCCTAAGCCTAAAGATACTAAAGAGGAAGCAATAAAAATAAAAGAGGTGTTAAAAGATACCCCTTTTATCCTTGTAACATCACATTATCATATGCCAAGAGCTATTGCCTTATTTAACAAAGAGGGACTTTATCCTATACCTGCACCTACAAATGAATTAAGAGAAGATTATTTGGAATTTTTATCAATACCAAAAGGAGATAATTTGAATAAAACAGAGATTGCTTTGCATGAGTATATTGGGTTATTGTGGTCAAAACTAAGAAATCAAATTTAAATTTAATTTTGTAAATCAATAAATTATAATTTATATAAGTTTATGGTAATATAAGCTTTAATGAACAATAAACAAAAAGGGAACACTAATGAAAATTATTGCTAGTAATTTTAAAACAAATCATACAAGAAAAAGTACAAAAGTGTTTATAGAAGATGTAAATCAATTTATAAAAGATGAAGATATAAAAAACGAAGTTTTTATATTTCCAACAGCAACAGCACTTGATAATTTTGAGTTAAATGACAATTTAACTGTAGGGGTTCAAAATGCATATTATGTGAAAAATGGTTCATTTACTGGTGAAATAGGGACTGAACAACTTGATGAATTTGGGATAAAAACAATTTTAATTGGACATAGTGAAAGACGACATAAACTAGGTGAGTCTCAAAAAGAGATAGCTTTAAAATATAACTACTATAAATCTTTAGGGTACAAAATCATATATTGTATTGGTGAACCTTTAGAGGTAAAAGAGTTAGGATTAACTGAAACATTAGGTTATATTTGGGAACAGTTTGATGGGATAGATTTAAGCTATGATAATCTAATTTTAGCTTATGAGCCAGTATGGGCAATTGGTACAGGTGTAGTAGCTTCAATAGAAGATATAACAACAGTCCATAAAAAAATAAAAAAGAAGATAGATAAGCCACTTTTATATGGTGGAAGTGTAAAAATAAATAATATAAGTGATATTTTAGATATTAAAAATGTAGATGGTGCATTAATAGGTACAGCTAGCTGGGATAAAGAAGATTTCAAACAAATAATAAAAATAGCAGGAGATAAATAGAATGATAATGAATGGTAAAAAAGGTGTAATTTTAGGAGTTGCAAATAATAAGTCTATAGCATATGGTATAGCTAAACAGTGTGCCGAACAAGGTGCAACTATTGCTTTTACATACCTAAATGATTCTTTAAAGAAAAGAGTTGCTCCAATAGCTGAAGAGTTTGGTTTTGGTGATTATGTATACCCTTGTGATGTTTCAAATCCAGATGAGATTAAAGCATTAGTTAAATCTTTAGAGAAAGATATGGGTAAAATTGACTTTATTGTTCACTCTATTGCATTTGCTCCAAAAGATGGATTAAGTGGTAGATTTACAGATATTACAAAAAGTGCTTTTGAAGTTGCTATGAATGTATCTGTTTACTCTTTAATTGAAGTTACACAAGCTCTTAAGCCAATTATGAGTGATAATTCAAGTGTACTTACATTATCTTACTTTGGTGGTGTTAAATATATCCCTAATTATAATCTTATGGGAGTAGCAAAAGCTGCTTTAGAGATGACTGTTAAATATATGGCAGAAGATTTAGGAAAAGATGGAATTAGAGTAAATGCTATAAGTGCAGGACCTATTAAAACTCTTGCAGCTGCTGGAATTGGTGAATTTAGATTTATGCTTAAATGGAATGAAGCACATAGTCCAACAAAGAAAAATGTAACAATTACAGAGGTTGGAAATAGTGGTATGTATCTACTTTCTGATTTAAGTAGTGCAGTTACTGGAGAGATTCATTATGTTGATGGTGGATTTAATATTATGGGTATGCCTGCAGTTTCATTTAATGAAGAGGGTAAACAAACGATTGCTTGGAATGGTGAAAAATAAAAAATATTTTATTTATTTTACTTCTTGCTAGTAACTTACTACTAGCAGAAGTAAACATTACCCTTTCTCATAATAATATTAAACATGGTACAACTTTTGCAGTAATCTTGCAAAGCGATGCAGTACTAAAAAAAGCTCCAAATGTAATTTATAAAAATATCACATATCAAATGTTTACAATATCAGGAGATACAAAACAATATGAAGTTTTTATACCAATAGATTATCACTCAAAACTACAAAAAGAGAATGTTCAAATAAAATATATGCAAAATGACAAAGTAATAAAAAAGAATTTTGCCATAAATATAGTTGATGGAAACTATCTACAAAATGAGATTATTAAGGTTCCAAAATCAAAAGTAACACTCTCAAAAGTAAATAAAACTAGGTCAAATAAAGAATATAGTAAAGTTTATAAAAATGTTTATTCTGTAATAACACCTCAAAATATATCTAAAGATTCAATATTTCAAATGCCAATGGATAGTAAAATCACAAGTGCTTATGGAAATGCTAGAATTTATAATGGGAAAACAAAAAGTTATCATAGTGGTACTGATTTTAGAGCTAAAGTTGGTACACCAATTTATAGTGCAAATGATGGTATAGTAAAACTCACAATGGATAGATTTTATCTTGGACTAGTTGTTTATATTGACCATGGTAGAGGTGCTTATACATATTACTGTCATATGGATAACATAGATGTAATGGAGGGACAAACAATAAAAAAGGGTCAAAGAATTGGTACTTCTGGTAAAACAGGACGAATTACAGGACCACATTTACATTATGCAGTAAGATTGTATAATACTACTGTAGACCCTCTTCAGTATGGTTCATTATACAACCAAATCATTAAAAAATATCATTAAATTTAGTTAATAAAAGTATTACGAAAATTTAGCTATTATAATATCTTATTACATATAAGGCATTAAATAAATGAATATAAATTTTAAAGAATTAGCAAATAAGTATAAAACACCGTATTATGTATACGATTTCAACCATATCACTAAACAATACCAAGAGTTAAAAGATGCTTTTAAAGCTAGAAAATCACTTATCTCATATGCAGTTAAAGCAAACTCAAATTTGAGTGTAGTTAAACATCTTGGAGATCAAGGTGCTGGCGCTGATTGTGTTAGTATTGGTGAAGTAAAAAGAGCATTAAAAGTTGGAATTGCAAAGTATAAAATTATATTTTCTGGTGTTGGAAAAACTGATGATGAGATTAGAGAAGCATTAGAATTTGATATTTTAATGATAAATGTTGAGAGTGAAGCAGAACTATTTAGAGTAGAACTTATAGCAAAAGAGCTAAATAAAGAGGCTAGAATAAGCATAAGAGTAAATCCAAATGTAGATCCAAAAACACATCCATATATCTCAACAGGACTTCATGAGAATAAATTTGGTGTAGATATAAATACAGCAAAAAGAATGTATATATCAGCAAAAAAATCACAGAACTTAGATCCTATTGGTATCCACTGTCATATAGGTAGTCAACTTACAGAGTTAGCGCCAATTAAAGAGTCTGTAAATATTGTGGCAGACTTAGTAAGAAACTTAAAATCAGCACTACAAATAGAGTTGAAGTTTTTTGATGTTGGTGGTGGTTTAGGTATTGTTTATGATGATGAGGTATTAATTGATACTTATGAATATGCACAAGTTGTACTTGATGCTTTATTTGGACTTGACATAACAGTTGTATGTGAACCAGGTAGATTTATAGTTGGAAATAGTGGTGTTTTTATAACAAAAGTACTATATGAAAAAGTAAATGGTGATAAAAGATTTGTTATTGTTGATGGTGCTATGAATGATCTTCTTCGTCCAAGTTTATATGATGCTTACCATAGAATAGAAGTTTTAGATAAAACAGAAGATAAAAGTGATTGTAATGTTGTGGGTCCAGTTTGTGAAAGTGGTGACTTTTTTGCAAAAAATATTCAATTGGCAAAAACAGAGCATAATGATTTAATCGCGATTCATAGTGCAGGTGCATATGGATTTACAATGGCAAGTAATTATAATACTAGAGGAAAAGTTGCTGAAATAGCTATTGAAGATGGACAAGATAGATTAATTAGAAGAAGAGAAGTGTTTGAAGATTTAGTAGCGTTAGAAGAGGAATATTTACTTAATAAATAATTCAAGCATCTCAATTGCAGAATGGAAAATATAAAAGAGAATTATCTACAATAACAGTAATATAAGATGGACAAACTAAAAAGTTTTAAAAGGTAAATATATGATAAACGAAGAGGTAGAATTAAAAATATTAAGAGACACTCTGGATAATATTGATAATGAGATGTTAAATCTTTTAAATAAAAGGATGCAGACAGTTCATCAAGTTGGTGTTGTAAAAGCTCAAAGTGGTGGTGCAATCTATAGACCAGAGAGAGAAAAAGCTATTATTGATAGACTTGAAAAATTATCTATAGAAAATGGTGGTGCATTAAATAGAACAGCTATTGAAGCACTATTTTTAGAAGTTTTTGCAATAAGTAGAAATCTTGAATTACCAGAAAATATTGCATATTTAGGACCACAAGGGAGCTTTACACATCAAGCTGCAGAGAGTAGATTTGGGGCCATGAGTGCTTATTTACCAATTGGTTCTATTACTGGAGTATTTAGAGAGGTATCAAATAAAAAAGCAAAATTTGGAGTGATTCCTATTGAAAATAGTAGCAATGGGATAGTTAGTGATACTATTACTTGCTTTACTAATAGTGACCTAAAGATTATTGCGGAGGTTATGGTTGATATTCACCATACTTTAGCATCATGTGTAGATAATGTAAGTGAGATAAAAAAAATATATTCAAAAGATATTGCGTTTGATCAGTGTCATAAGTTTTTAAAAGATTTAGGGCTTGATGAGGTTGAACTTATCCCTGTTGACTCAACCGCAAAAGCTGCAAAACTAGCAATGAATGAACCTAATAGTGCGGCAATTTGTTCTCATGTTGGAGCAAAAATGTATAATTTGCCTATATTATTTGAAAATATTGAAGATAAAGGGAACAATAGAACTAGATTTTTAATTGTTTCTGATTTTGAAAATGGTAAAAGTGGAGATGATAAAACATCAATATTGGTACAACTATCAAATAAAGCAGGTTCATTAGCAGAGTTCTTAAATGATTTTAATGATGCAAATATAAATTTAACAAAAATTAAATCTCATATCGTGGAGGGTATTTCTACTTTTTTTATAGAGTTTAATGCACATAAAGATGAAGAAGAAGTACAAAAAATATTTAAAAAATATGAGAAAGAGATAAGATTTTTAGGAAGTTATGTAAGGGAAGAAGATGATATTTAATAAAGTTTTAGACGAAGTTTCAATATATGAAGCAGGTAAACCAATTGAGTTAGTTGTAAGAGAGTATGGTATCCACCCAAGAGATATTATTAAGTTAGCATCAAATGAAAATCCATATGGAACATCTCCTGATGTTGTTGATGCAATTTCAAGAAAAGCTATAAGTTCTTATGTTTATCCAGATGATTCAATGTATGAATTAAAAGATGCAATAGGAAAGAGATTTAAAGTTGAAAGTTCAAATATAATTGTGGGCGCTGGTAGTGACCAGATTATAGAGTTTTGTGTACATGCAAAATGTAATAAAAAATCTAAAGTTCTTATGGCAAAAACAACATTTGCTATGTATGAAATATATGCAAAACAAACTGGTGCTACTATACTTAAAACACCATCAGATACTCATAATCTAGATGAATTTAGAGAAATATACAAAAAAGAGGGTGCAGATATAATTTTTCTATGTTTGCCAAATAACCCTATGGGTGAGTGTCTTGATACTTATGATGTATATAAATTTTTAGATGAAGTAGATGAAAATACTTTAGTTGTACTTGATGGAGCTTATCAAGAGTATGCAAAATATAAAGATGAAGCAAAAAAAATAATTGTTGGTGATGTAACAAAAAAATATCCTAATGTTATCTATTTAGGAACATTTTCAAAAGCTTATGCGCTAGGTGGTATGAGAGTTGGATATGGTATAGCTAATGAAGATATTATAAAAACATTATATAAAGTAAGACCACCATTTAATGTTACAACATTATCTCTAGAAGGGGCCAAAGAAGCTTTAAAACAAAAAAGTTTTGTAAAAAAGTGTATAAAGAAAAATTTTGAACAGATGAGTAGATATGAAGAGTATGCTGATTCTAAAGGTTTAAAATATATACCTAGTTATACAAACTTTATCACAATATATACAGGTAAAAACTCTTCAAAAGAGATAGCACAACAACTTTTAGAAAAAGGTATTATCATAAGAGATATGACTGGTTATGGATTAAATGCGATTAGAATTACAATAGGTACAAAAGAGCAAAATAGTAAAGTATTTGAAGTATTGGACACTATTTTATAGATGACAAAAAGATACTATAGTTATGATGAATGTATTGAGGATTGTAAGATTTTATTACCACAAATAAAATCCTACAATCCTGATGCACTTGTAAGCGTTGCACGAGGTGGACTGGTAATTGGTCATTTAATTAGTGAAGCATTAAATACAAGAGATATATATACTATAAATTCAATACATTATGATGATGATAAAAAGTTAAATACATTTGATATATTTAATATACCAGATTTATCAAACTTTAAAAAAGTTGTTTTAATTGATGATATTATTGATAGCGGTGAAACAATGGTAGAGATAAGAAAAATATTGACACAAAAATATTCAGAGTGTGAATTTAAAATTGCTACAATATTTTACAAAACAACCGCATTAATAAAAGCAGACTTTACTGTGCAAGAAGCAAAAAATTGGATAGAGTTTTTTTGGGAAGTAGATTTAAAAAAGATATGAAAAATATAGATTTAAGAAATAAAAACACAGAAGAGTTAAATGTATTAGCACAAAATATAAGGGATAGAATTATTGAAGTGGTATCCGTTAATGGTGGTCACTTTAGTTCTACATTAGGTGCTGTTGAACTAACTATTGGTATGCATAAGGTGTTTGACAGTCATTATGACCCATTTATATTTGATGTGTCACATCAGTGTTATCCACATAAACTATTAACAGGGAGATGGGATCAGTTTACAACATTAAGACAGTTTGAGGGGATTAGTGGTTTTACAAAACCTAAAGAGTCTAAGTCTGATTATTTTGTAGCTGGACATAGTTCAACATCTATCTCATTAGCAGTTGGCGCTGCGAAAGCAAATAAACTACAAAAGCTTGATAAAGTACCTGTAGTGATGATTGGCGATGGTTCTATGACTGCTGGTATGATATATGAAGCTTTAAATGAATTAGGTGATTTAAAACTACCAATTGTTATCATTTTAAATGATAATGAGATGAGTATAGCAAAACCAATTGGAGCAATTAGTAAGCATCTTAGTAAACTTTTAGCAGGAAAATTTTATCAAGGTTTTAGGGATAAAGTTGATCATATTGTTAAAAACTATATGCCTAAAGGGACAGATTATATTGCTAAAAGAGTAGAAGAGAGTTTAAAACTTATCACTCCAGGGATTATTTTTGAAGAGATGGGGATAGATTATATTGGACCAATTGATGGTCATGATATTGAAGAGATAATTGAAACTCTGACTTTGGCAAAAAATCTAGGTAAACCTGTAATATTACATGCAAAGACAACAAAAGGAAAAGGTTATCCTGTTGCAGAAGGTCACCATGAACATTGGCATGGAGTAGGTCCATTTGATACTGAAACTGGAATATTTTATAAAAAAAGTAGTTCAAAATCTGCAACTTCTGTATTTAGTGATGCTTTATATAATATTGCATTAAATGATGAAAAAGTTGTTGGTGTTACGGCTGCAATGCCAAGTGGAACAGGTATGGATAAAGTTATAAATGCTTTCCCTGATAGATTTTGGGATGTTGCAATTGCTGAACAACATGCAGTTACATCAATGGCTGCTATGGCTAAAGATGGATTTAAACCATTCGTTACGATATATTCTACATTTTTACAAAGGGGGTTTGATCAAATTATACATGATGTATGTTTGATGAACTTACCAGTCGTATTTGCAATAGATAGAGCAGGGATAGTTGGAGCTGATGGGGAGACGCATCAAGGGCAATTTGATATAAGCTTTTTAAGATTTTTACCAAATATGACTCTTCTTGCTCCAAGAGATACAAAAACTTTAGAGTATGCAGTAGAGTTTGGTGGAAATTTCCCAACACCATGTGCAATAAGGTATCCACGAGGTGCTTTTAATGAACTAGAATATAATGCAACACCATTTAAATTAGGAAAAGGTGAAGTGTTAAAAAGTGGTACAAGTAATATTGCATTTATTGGATATGGTTCAGGTGTTAATAAAGCAATTGAAACTTCAAAATATATAGATAAAGATGTAACAATAGTTGATTTAAGATTTGTTAAACCTCTTGATGTAGAATTACTAATTGAACTATCAAAAAGCTGTACAAAATGGTATATATTTAGTGATAGTCAAAAGCAAGGTGGAGTTGGTTCTGCACTTTTAGAGTTTTTAAGCGATAAAGATTTAGATGTAAAATTAAAAACTTTTGAGTACGAAGATATATATATCCAACATGGTGATACGAAAATTCTAGAAGAGGATTTAGGGATACTACCAGAGCAGTTAGCTAAAAAGATTATTTAAACTATTATTGAAAAAATATACTAAATTTTCTTTTAAACTTTAATAAACAACACTTTGGATAAAATATCTAGATTTAATAAAACAATTAAGGGTAGATATTTGAATAAGTATTATTATGAGCTTACAATTAAGCCAAATTTATATTATGAATTATTTTTAGATTTAGTTTCTAGTTTAACACAAGATGCTATTGAGGAATTAGATAACACAATAATTATAAGAAGTGTTGAAGAATTAGATATTATAGAATCAGGAGTGGTAGCTTTTGCAAAAGAGTTATCAACGGCATTTAATACAGAAATAACATGCGAAACAATCAATGAAAAAAAAGAGAATCAAGACTGGATAAAACTATATCAAGAAAGTGTTCAACCTATTGAAGTTGGAAACTTTTATATCCATCCAAGTTGGAATAAACCAATGGATGGAAAAACAAATATTGTAATTGATCCAACTTTAGCTTTTGGTTCTGGACACCATGAAACAACTAATGAATGTTTAAGAGCATTGGAAAAATATGTTAAAAAAGATAACAAAGTTTGTGATGTTGGGACAGGAAGTGGAATTTTAGGAATTGCGGCATCTAAAATTGGTGCGGTGATTGATATTTGTGATACTGATATAGTTGCCGTTGAAGATGCAATTAAAAATTTCAATACAAATGGTGAAGAGGTTAATGAGTATTGGGAAGGTTCTGCAAATACAACAGATAAAACATATGATGTAGTTATTGCAAATATTGTGGCTGACGTATTAGCAATGATAGCAAGAGATATTAAAAAAATCACAAAAACTAATGGTATCATAATACTTTCAGGAATTATGGAACAACATAAAGATAAAGTACTTAAAAAATTTAAAGATTGTGAAATAATAGAAGAGTTACAACAAAATGAATGGGTAACATTAGTAGTAAAAAAGGGAAATAATGAGTAATCAACAAGGTAATAATAAGAACGATAACGATAATAAACCAAATGGATTTTTTGATAAAAATCCAATAGTAGTATTTGTAATATTTTCACTTGTGACAATAATGGCATTTAAAAGTTTCTTTCCAGAAGATTCTATGAATATGAATGGTGGTTCAACTTCTTATGGACAAACAGTAAATAAAAGTATTGCTTATTCTGAACTAAAAAAGCTTATTGCAAATGGTCAAATTGATTATGTTGGTATTGGTGATACAACAATAAAAGCAGTTAGTAAACCGATTGGTGGAACTACTACAACTTATAGAACAAGAAAAGTTGTTCCAGATAATACACTTATCCCAATTCTTGAGACTCAAGGTGTAAATTATGGTGGAGTTAATGAACAAAATCTATTAGCAGATATGTTATTTGGATGGGTTTTACCTCTATTTTTCTTTTTTGCTATATGGATGTTTTTAGCAAAAAGAATGTCAAAATCTATGGGTGGAGGAGCTGGCGGTATTCTTGGTATGGGTGGTGCTAAGAAGATGATAAACAGCGAAAAGCCAAATGTAAAATTTGAAGATATGGCTGGAAATAAAGAGGCTAAAGAGGAAGTATCAGAAATAGTTGAATTTCTTAGAAGCCCAGATAAATATATCAACTTAGGTGCTCAAATACCAAAAGGTGTTTTACTAGTAGGACCTCCAGGAACTGGTAAAACTTTATTAGCAAAAGCAGTAGCAGGTGAAGCTGATGTTGAGTTTTTAAGTGTAACAGGATCATCATTTATTGAGATGTTTGTGGGAGTCGGAGCTAGTCGTGTAAGAGATCTATTTGAACAAGCCAAAAAGAATGCACCTGCAATTATATTTATTGATGAGATTGATGCTATTGGTAAAAGTAGAGCATCAGGTGGAATGGGTGGAAATGATGAAAGAGAACAAACTCTAAATCAACTTTTAGCAGAGATGGATGGATTTAGTGGAGATGGAGCTCCTGTAATTATTCTTGCAGCTACAAATAGACCTGAGATACTTGACCCTGCACTTTTAAGACCAGGAAGATTTGATAGACAAGTTTTAGTTGATAAACCTGATTTAGAGGGTAGAATTGAGATTTTAAATGTTCATATTAAAGATGTAAAACTTTCTAAAAATGTTGATTTAAGAGAGGTTGCTGTTATGACTGCAGGTTTAGCAGGAGCTGATTTAGCAAATATTATCAATGAAGCTGCACTTTTAGCTGGTCGTGCTGAAAAGAAAGAGGTTGAATCTGAAGATTTTAAAGAAGCTGTAGAGAGACAAATAGCTGGACTTGAAAAGAAAAGTAGAAGAATAACTCCAAAAGAGAGAAGAATAGTAGCATACCATGAATCTGGTCACGCTTTAATAGCTGAGGTTACTAAAGGTGCTAAAAAAGTAAATAAAGTATCTATTGTTCCTAGAGGATTATCTGCATTAGGATATACTTTAAATACTCCAGAAGAGAATAAATACTTAATGCAAAAGCATGAGTTGATGGCTGAAGTTGATACACTTTTAGGAGGACGTGCAGCTGAAGAGATATATATTGGAGAGATTAGTACAGGTGCAGGTAATGACCTAGAGCGAGCCACAGATATTATAAAATCTATGGCTACAATTTATGGAATGAGTGATATAAATATTGCTGGTCTTATGGTTTTAAGTAAACAAACAAATCAATTTTTAGGTGGCGGTCAAACTTCTAAAGATTATAGTGATGAGATGGCACATAAACTAGATGAACATATTAAAAATACTTTAGAAGAAAGATACAAAATTGTATTACAAGTTTTAAGAGATAACAATGAAGCTATGGAAGAGATGACTGCTGAGTTACTAAATATAGAGGTAATTACTGGAAAAAGAGTTCAAGAGATTATTGTAAAAAATGGTGGAGTTGTTTTTAATGATGAAGATCTACATCATGATAAAAGTGATGATATAGAATTAAAAAAAGATGAAGAAGTGGAAATAAAAAAAGATGAACAATAATGGTATTATATTAACACAAGGTTATAAATATATTATTACAGTATTAATTATTGCACTAATAACTTCATTGTTAGACTTAGAAGTTATTAGTGCCATTTTATATATTGCTACTATTTTTACACTATTTGTTTTTATAAATCCAAATAGAATAATATTTAGAAATGATAATTCAGTTTTATCACCAATAGATGGTAGAGTTAGTGCTATTGATATTGTTGATGGAAAAAAGAAAATATTTTGTAAGATT
Organism: uncultured Arcobacteraceae bacterium; assembly: GCA_965603755.1. Lineage (GTDB taxonomy): Bacteria > Campylobacterota > Campylobacteria > Campylobacterales > Arcobacteraceae > JAIOSF01. Next base: position 74,832 of record CBFDEF010000001.1, on the reverse strand, counting down.
ACACCTTGTGATACTCATGTAGTTAGAGCTCCTACATCTACAAGCATAAAAATCAGTAACTATAAAAATGGTTTAAATTTAAATCCAAATAGTTATAAAGCATCTATTTTGAATGAGCATATTAATTTTGAATTATCAAATATAGAATTAAAACTAATATCAGGAATTTGTAATCCAAAGATTGATTATACGCAAGATACAAATGCTTTACAAGGTGAGCCAATTGCTATATTTATCGATGGTTTAGCTGTTATAATAGTTGAAGATAATATTGAATTAGATGTTAATATTGGTGATAAGCTAACTGCTGGACAGTCTGTACTATTTACTAAATAAATTAAATAATAGTATTTTAAGGGTTCTTTTAAAGTACTATTATTGAACCGTTTTGAATTTTAATTTTTTCTAAAAGTTCATACTCAAAAACTTCTGCTCCATATAAATGCATAGCTTCATCATATGTTGGATTTGTTTTGCAATACTCTATAAAATTATCTTTACTTTTTATCTCGTTTTTACACCCTACAAAATCTTCTATAAATTTATCTATATTATAAATAGCTTTTGCCTTACCCTCCTGCAATAGTTTGTTTGTACCTTCACTCTCATTTAATCTATGTGGTAATACATATATTTGTTTATCCATTTTTAAAGCATACTCTACACTTCTCATAGTTCCACTATTAAGATCGGCTTGAGTTACAATCAAAATCTCTCCTAGGGCTACTACTACTTCATTTCTTAATGGAAAAGTATATTTGGTGGCTGTTCTATTGTTTTCAAATTGGCTTATAATTAAGCCATTGTTTTCTATATCTGTTATTAGGTTTTTATTTACTGCTGGATATTTTATATTTAGTCCAGTTCCTGCTACTGCAATTGTATTTGAAACTCCTGCACCATTATGTGCTATTGCATCAACTCCCATTGCTGCACCACTTACAATACATATCTCTTTAGTTGAAAGTTCTTTTGCTAAAAGATAAGTAAATTGTTGAGTGTATTGATTTGGTTTTCTTGTACCTACTATTGATACTTTTCTTTTTTTCAGTAGCTCTATATTACCTTTATAAAATATCTCATTAGGATATTTTTTCATTAAGTCTAACTCTTCAATATGAAAATCTATACTCTTAATCATAAAGATTCTACAAATACTAACTCTACACCTTTTAATAGGTGTTTTGATTGTTTTAGTGTACTAAAGGTTATACCATATGGATGACCGATTGCTATTGCACTTCCATTTCTTTTAGCAATTGTAACAGCTCGTTTAAGTTGTTTTTGTATGTATTTTTTATCTTTTTTATTATCTAAAAAGATATTTCTTGTTAATACTCTCATCCCATATTTTTTTGCAGATTTAAGTACTACAGAATTAGAGGTTGTTTTACTATCTATAAATGTATAATTATACTTTTTAAGTACCTTAAGTAACTTATCCATAGCCTCGATATTTGAGGTGTATTTACTACCTGTATGGTTATTTATAAAAGTAGCTTTTGGATACAAGCTTTTTAATTTTTTAATTTTTTTATCAATTTTTTCTATACTATGTTCTATATATAGAGTATCCACCTCTTCGAAGTTATGATTACTAGCTTCTAAAGGTAGATGAATCATATATCTATCTAAATTACTTGTAATTCTAGAAGAGTTTTTATGGTGTTTTGTTGGTGGTAAAAAAGCCATATTTACACTATATCCAATATCTTTAATATTATCAATTTGTGAAGATGTTGTTACATCATCAATTATAATTGCAAGTTTTGGTAGATTAGAATCAACTTTTTTATATATCTTTTCTTTTGTAATTATTGATTCTTTCTTTTGAATTATTATCTCTTCTTTTAGAATTTTTTCTTTTTCTAAAATATTTTCCTGAATTTTTTTAATATGTACTGGCATTTGTGATTCAATTAAATCTTTGTATTCAAATTGATCTTTTATAAACTTTTTCTTCTTATCTATATATACTTGGTTATCAATATTAGAGACATATTCTATCTCTAACGCTTTTGTTTTTTCTTCAAAATATTTAGATTCTTCATCTTTAATCATTTTATTTTTAATTGCTAATTGTCTTAATTTCTCTTGATAAATTTTTTCTTTTTTTAGATTATTATTAATTTGATTTTCATTTGATACATATAGGTATCCAATAGTTATAAATCCAATAGCTGTTAAGGCTACTAGTATATTACTCAATGCTAAGAGTTTAAAATTTGATTTTTGTATTTTTGTATTTTTTTTAGGAGGTTTTTTGGTTTGGTGTTTTTTCATATTTAGTAGATACAAAAAACCAAAGAGTTAAACTCTTATGGTTTTTTAAATTAGAAACCTAGTTTGTATCTTGATCTACAATTTTACCTGCAGAGATCCAAGGCATCATCTCTCTTAGAGAATTACCTGTTTTAGTTATAAGTTTTTCTTTATCATTTGATCTTTCAGCATTCATTCTTGGGTACCCAGCTTGACCTTCTAAGATAAAGTCTTTAGCAAATCTACCATCTTGAATTTCAGTTAAGATATCTCTCATAGCTTGTTTAGATTCAGCATTGATAACTCTTTTTCCAGAAACATAGTCTCCGTACTCAGCAGTATTAGAGATAGAATATCTCATATCAGCAATTCCACCTTCAAACATTAAGTCAACGATTAATTTTAACTCATGAAGACACTCAAAGTATGCTAACTCAGGTGCATATCCAGCTTCTGTTAATGTTTCAAAACCAGCTTGTACAAGTGAAGCAGCTCCACCACATAATACAGCTTGCTCTCCAAATAAATCAGTTTCTGTTTCATCTTTGAAAGTTGTTTCAATAATAGCAGTTCTTCCACCACCAATAGCAGATGCATAAGAAAGAGCTAAGTCTTTAGTAGTTCCTGATGGATTTTGACCAATAGCGATAAGATCTGGAATACCTCCACCTCTTACAAACTCAGATCTTACAGTATGACCTGGAGCTTTAGGAGCAATCATTGTTACATTGATGTTAGCAGCTGGTTTTACTCTACCATAGTGAATATTAAAACCATGTCCAAATGCAATAGTTGCACCATCTTTTAAGTTTGGAGCAATTTCGTTATCATAGATTTCAGCTTGATTTTCATCTGGTAATAAAATCATAATTACATCAGAACATGCAGTTGCTTCTGCTACTGTTAATGTTTCAAAACCTTTTGCTACAGCTTTATTCCAAGATGAACCATCTTTTCTTAAACCAACACAAACTTCAACACCAGAATCTCTTAAGTTTTCTGCGTGTGCGTGACCTTGTGAACCAAAACCAATCATTGCTACTTTTTTTGACTTGATTAAGTCAATGTTACAATCTTTATCATAATAAACATCTAATGCCATATTATTTCCTTTATTTAAATTTATTCCGCGATTATATCTAAAATTTATTAAAAAAATAATAATTTAAAAAAATTAGTAGTTTAAGTCTTTGGTAATTCTATTTTAAAACATGCACCAATATAGTGTTTTCCATCAATGAATACATCATTGTTTTTAACACTAAGTTTACCATCCATATGTTTTTCAATAATATCTTTACTCATATACAACCCTATACCAGTACCTTGAGATTGATGCTTTGTTGTAAAATATGGGTCAAATACTTTTTCTAAAATATCTTCAGGTATTCCACCTGCATTATCCTGAATATATATTGTATTATACATATCATCACTGTCATATTCAATATGTACAAATTTATTTTTTAAATTATTATTAACTATTGCATCTTTAGCATTATTTAAAATATTTAATAAAACTTGTGATAATTCACTCGGCATACCATATGACATAAGTGATTTATCATTTTCTAAATTAATGGCTAATTCAATTTCATTATCTTTATATGTAATGTTTGCTATTGACAAAGTTTTTTTAATGATTTCTAACATATCAAAGTTTATTTTCTCTTTATCCTCTTTAAAAAAACCTCTAAAATCTTCAATAGTTTGTGTTAAAAAGTCAACATATCCCATAATGTTAGAATATGATTTCTCTACCTCTTCATTCGATGTAAGTCCAAGTTGTAATTGCAGTTGCATCCCAGATGCTGTTGTGTTTATAGCACTTAAAGGCTGTCTCCATTGATGTGCGATATTTCCAATCATCTCTCCTAGTGCTGCAAATCTAGATTGTAGAATCATCTGTTTATCTTTTTCTCTAGCTTTTGCAGATTCAGTAATAACTTTTTGTTCTAGATTATCATTTAATTCTTGCAACTGTTTTGTTTTATTTTTAACAATTAAACCAAGGTTTTCATTCATACTTGCTAGTTTAATTTGAGAGTTTATCTCTTGTGTAATATCATTTAATGTGATTATAATAACAGATTCACCAGTTTCATCATCTAATATTGTTTTTATTGCTTGTATTAAAAAATGATGTTTTAAACCATTCTTTTTCATAATTACTTTAAAATGTTTTTCAGAATCTGAAATAATATAATCTAGCCATGTTATACCATTGTAATCTTTATTTATAATATACTCATCATTTGGAATATTAGTTTCAAAAAAATCACAAACACAATGATGCTGTTTTTTAAACTCATCAAAATTATTATATTGGTTAAAAAATGTTAATAGTTGTTTATTTGAATCAATCATATCAATACCATCATTTACTATAATAATATTTGATTGTGCATCTAAAATTGCTCGTATTGACCTTTCTTGTTTTTTTTGTTTTGATAATGTGTTATTTAGATTTTCATTAAAATCAAAAAGTTTCTGACTGTCTTCATTTACAATTTTTGCAATAATATAACCAAAAATTAAAACAATAGAGATAACAAATAAAGAAAGATAAAGTTCTAATAAAACATATTGTTTTTTATCTTCGCCTATAGTTGCTCTAAGTTTTTCAAGTTCTATTTCACCTTCGTATAAAAGCCTACTTACATTCTCAGACATTCTTTCAAAATAAGCTGGTAAAGATTTATAGTATATTCTAATATCTTTGGAAGATTTAATAAATAGTTCTGAATTCTTTTCTTTTATATTTTTTGTTCGCTGTACTAGAAGTAGATTTATTTCATCTATCATATGAATTAACTCTTCAAGCTTTGGCTTTATATCAATGGTTTCAAGTGAAAAAGTTTCTTTATTAGTTTTTCTGTAGTTTATAATTTTAACAGTATTTTGATGCCCTGCAATATTTAGTGCAACTGTTCTATTAAGTTGACCACTATTATTAAGTATTTTAATAGAATTATTTATCAATATAATAGTATTTTTAATTTTATCTATAACTATATCTCTTGAGCGTTGTGTTGTAGTAGTTGTAGCTAATTCATGAAATAATGCTCTGATTTTATTTACATCATATGATATAAATTCACCAATGGCTATTTTTGATTCTAAATTTTTTGATTCTTCATCTAATTTATCCACTAAATTTGTAAACACTTTATTTAGTGTAATTAATGATATAAATCCAAATATAAAAATACCTATAAGTAAAATAAGTTTTTTATGAGTAGTGTTTTTTTTATTTACTTGCATCTAATCTAAATCCATATTTTTCATAATCATCTACCTTTTTATAATTATCTGCTATGATTCTATCATAATACATCTTTAAGGTGATTTTTTTAAAAGTTAGGAAAATAGTGAAACAGTTAGAAAATATATATAAAACACAAACAACACCAATAGTAAAATATGTAAATAATGAATATGTACTAAATAGTAAATATAAAATAGGAAAAATAAGTTTATCAAATAAAGTTGCTATGTTAGAATTGGAAGGTAACAGCTCTCAAAAAATATTTATAGAGTTTGATAATTTAAATGGAGCATATACCAACGATAAAGTGGTTGCTCAGATATTATTTAATCCAAAAGGTAAAACAAAAGCAAAAGTTGTACATATTTTAGAATCTTCCTCAACCTCTTTACTTTTATTTTGTCAAGATAAAAAATTATTTACAGTAAAAGAGGGTGTTCAAATTGTTAATGACTCTTTAGAGTTAGACAACGGAGATGTTGCAATAGTTCAAAATGGTAAAGTTGAAGAGTATTTGGGAAATATAAAAGAGACAAAAATAGATGAGAAAATTTCACTTTATTTATATAATGAGATTGGTAGATTAAATCAGTTTAAAGATATCAAAATACCTACATCTTCTATATCTACTAATAATAGGATTGATTTAACACATTTGGATTTTTGTACTATAGACCCAGCATCAGCTAAAGATCATGATGATGCTATATATTATGATGAAAATTCTTGTGAACTTTATGTCGCAATTGCAGATGTAAGTGCATATGTAGAACAAAATAGTAGTTTAGATGAAGAGGCAAAAAAAAGAGCATTTTCAATATATCTACCACATAAAGTTTTACCAATGTTGCCTTTTGAGCTTAGTACAGATTTATGTTCTTTAGTTCCAAATAAACCTAGACTTAGTTATGTGTTTAAAATAAAATTAGATATAAAAAATACAAAAGTAGAAAGCTCTGAACTTTTTGAAGCTACAATAGAATCTAAGCATAAGTATTCTTATGAGTATATAGATGATGTTTTACAAAACAATGATACTTCAAATGAATTTGTAAAGCTTTACAATATAACAAAAAAGTTTAGAAATAAAAGACTTAAAAATGGATATGATTTTAGAAATGATGAGGTAAGACTTGTCTTAGATAAAAATGAAGAATTAGAAAATTTTGTAGTTGAGACATCAACACCATCACACAGTTTAATTGAAGAGTGTATGCTCTTAGCAAATCAAGAAGCTGCTAAAAAACTAAAACTGTTGGGAATCTTTAGAGTTCATGAGGAACCAACTCCTGCTAAGATAAAAAAACTTTTAGATGAGGTAAATGAGTTAGGTTTAAAAGCAAAACTAAAAAAAGATGTACATAGTACTATACTCAGTATTCAAACAAAAGCAAAATCAGCAGGTCTAGAACAAGAGGTAGATGAGTTAATTATTCAGTCTCAACAACAAGCAAAATATAGTAGTGTTAAGCAAGAGCATTTTGGATTAGGATTTAAAGACTATTCTCACTTTACTTCACCTATTAGAAGATATTCAGATTTAGTTTTACATAGAATTTTAAAAACAAATAAAGTACCTAAAGATATTGAAAATATTTGTGAAGATATAAGTATTACTGAGCGAGAGATTGCTAGTTTAGTTTGGGACTATGAGGATAGAAAATATTCAAGATATTTATCTAAAAATATAGGTAAAGTTTTTAAATGTAGGGTAGTTGATACTACACATAAGATTGTAAAACTAGATGATTCGAGTATTAAAGGTGCTAGAGTATATCTTGAAAATTATTCAGGGGAGAAACTTTTTACAAAACTTAAAATAGAGATAATATCAAGTGATATTATCTCTAAAAAAGTTAGTGCTAAGGTAGTTAAGTAGTTTAGTGGTTCAGTGGCAATTCAATATTAAACTGGGCACCTTTATATATTTTGTCATTATGTGTAAACTCCACATTATGAACAAATAGTTTTCCACTCATATGAGATTCTATAATCTCTTTTGACATATATAAACCAATACCTGAGCCTTGTGTATCTTTTGTTGTAAAGTATTGTTCAAATATATTATTTAGATTCTCTTGAGATATTCCACCACCGTTATCTTTTAATGATAATATTATTTTATCCTCTTTGATAATAGAATCAATAAATATAAATCTTTCATTTTTTATATTATTTTCAACAAGTACATCTTTGGCATTATTTAACAGATTTAAAATCACTTGTATAAATTCACCTTTTATCCCATTTACATCAATACTATTTAAGTTTATAAACTCTTTTATGTTATTTTTTTCTAATAATGGGATAATTAATTCTACACTTTTTATAACACAGTTTTTTAAATCAAAGGAGCTTCTCTTATTATCTGGTTTTAAAAAGTTATGAAAATCATCAATTGTTTGTGATAAGTATATAGTATTATCAATTATTCTTTCCATCCCCTCTTCAAAAGACTTATCACTTAAGTTATTTATCTCTTTTTGAAATTGAAGACCACTTGCATTAATAGATATTGCACTTAAAGGTTGTTTCCATTGGTGTGTTATATTACTGAACATCTCACCCATGGTAGCCATTTTAGAGTACTGATATATCACTTTTTCTTGTTCTTTGCTTTTTGTAATCTCTACTTCTACTTGTGTTTCTAAATCTTTATTTTGTTTTGTTAATTCTTTATTAGAGTTATTTATAGATATTTGTTCAAATCTTTCTTGACAAGTTTTTTGTATATTACATATTAGTTCTTGAACATTAATTGGCTTAATAATATAGTTTGATATACCTTGTTTTATAGATTCCATAGTATATTTACAATCCAAATGTGCTGTAGTGAAAATAAATGGTATATATTTATCATAATTTCTGATTTTTTGTAAAAGTTCAATCCCATCCATCTTTGGCATAGTAATATCACTAATTATAATATCTATTTTTTTATTTGTATCTAAAGAGTTTTTAAATTTTTTAAATGCTTCAATTCCATTAAAACAACAAATTACCTTAAAAAATAATGATTCAAATATATTTTTTAGTTTTGAGTTTACAACTTCATCATCTTCTACATATAGTACAGTTAAATTTTTAAAAAACTCTTTATTAAAAGGTTCTTCAGATTGTGCAACATTATTTAATTGTGGCATAATTCACCTCTATTTCTAATTTGTATCTTTTACTCTTCAAATTCCATTTGACCAAAAAGCCTTGCTATGTTTTGTTTTGCCAACTCTTTAAATGTATCAAGATGTTCATATGCAGATAAATCAATCTCATATGCTTCATTTAGTCCACCGTCATCTTCAAGAATTTTGGCAATTTGGGTTCTTAAATATACTATATAATCTTTAGTGTATTTTGTTACTGTTGGCATATCTGTAACATCACCGTGCCCAGGTATTACTATTTTTGCATTTAATGCAGCTAACTTTTCCCAAGATTCAAGCCATTTTAATGTTTCTGTTATTTTAAATATTGGTAAAACTCTTTGATTAAAAGCTAGGTCGCCCGCAAATAATATTTTCTCTTTTGGTAACCAGATAGATATATCACTATGCTCATGTGCATATCCAAAGTATAAAGCTTCAACAACTCTTCCACCAAGATCAAATACTTTTTTATCTGTAAATGTAACATCAGGAATAACAATTTTAGTTCCAAGCATTTTATCTTTTAAAGTTCTTACTTTTCTATCTAAAATACTTTGACCTTTTGTAATAATCTCTTTTTTTGCAATCTCTTGAGATACGATAATTGCACCTTGCTCTTTCCAATAACTAGAACCCAACATTGCATGACTTTGAGAGTTTTCTATCACCACATATTTAACTGGAAGATTTGTGATTTTTTTTATCTCTTCGTGTAAAGCTTTAGCCAAGAGATAATTACCAGCTGCATTCCATACTAAAACTGATTTATTACCTACTACAAATCCAAGGTTATTATTATGGTTTGAGTTTTCATATGTTCCAGGTGAAGTTTGACCTATAGATGTATATACACCATCTCCAACCTTTTGAACTTTTGAGTACAACATAGATTCTGGATATTTATCTAAAGAACTTGTAGGAAGTTTTGCTTCTTTCCAAGCTTTGAAACTATTTTTATAGTAATAGATATTTTTATATCCTAAAGTTTCTAGTGTTTTAGCAGCTAGTCCACTTCTATTCCCAGTAAAACAATGAACCACTAAAGGCTCATCTTTTTTTACTTCTTCTTCAATTTTAAACTCTAAAATACCACGAGGGATATTTATAACTCTATTTGCTTTTATAAAGCCACCTTGTTTTAAAATATCAGCTTTAGTTCTTACATCAATTATTTGAGTGTTTGGATTCTTCTTTAATAATTCAACTAATTGTTTTGTATCAATGTATTTAATATCAGCATTAACTGCTGATATTAATACAACTAATAGTATTAGCTTACTAAGCATAATATATCCTTTTTTATTGTGGAATTATAGTAGTAAGATTTAAACTAGTCCAACTATTCATACCACCTCTATACCATAGAAGTTTATCTTTTGGGTATCCAATTTTTAAAAGGTTCTCAATAGCCCATACAGATTGTGGACACCATGTACCATTACAATAAAGTAATAATGTTTTAGCACCAGAAAAGTCATATACACCATCTTCAAACTCAACACCTGAAGTATCTAAAACAATTTCAAAATCTGCATTTTTAGGGTTAAAACTTTTAAAAGGCATATTTATAGATGATGGGATTGTTCTTTGAGCATACCATTGTGCCATTCTTGCATCAACTAAAAGTAAATTTTCATCTGTTTGTGCTTTTTTCATATACTCTATAACTTCTAGTTCACCATAAGTTTCAATACCATCTGCTATTTTAATAGGTGAAATTTTACCTACTGTTGTTACATAAGTTTTTTTACAATCTGCTGGAACATCAGCTCTTGCATAATCTCCACCCCAAATTACATTAGGATCCATACCATTTACTTTTTTACATTTATCATTATGTATTCTTTTGATTACTGTTGTTGCTTTATCACCATTTTCATCTTCAAATGATATAGAAACACCTTCCTTCTTAAGATTTAATCCATTTCCCATTAATGTACTAACACTTATACTAAATATAAGGGCTGCTTTTGTAAAGTTTGTTTTCATTTGTTACTCCTTTTTTATATAAAAAAGTATAACCAAAAATTATATGATTTACTCTTAAATGGTTAGTAAAGAAATTATAGTTATAATGCAAACATGTATAAAAATGTATTCGATAAAGAATTTTCTTCAAATATTACCTACAATGCTTATCTGTTTTACGGACAGAGTGATTATTTAGTTCAAGATTACAGTGATGTAGTATCAAAAAAGTTAGCAAATGGTGATGATATATTTAAAATCTATTTTGATGAGTACAATTTTAAAGATTGTGTAAACTACTTGTCTCAATCATCACTATTTGCTTCAAATAATGTTTTATTGATTAAAACAACTAAAAAGATACCAAAAAAAGAGCTTGATGAACTTATCTCAATTTGTAACACAAATCCAGATAGTTTTGTAGTTTTTAGCTGTATTGGTGAAACTGATTTTAAAACTATGGCAAAAAGTTTTACAAAAAAAACTTCAAGTGTAGAGGTTAGATTTTTTGCTCCATCTGATCAAGAAGCATTACAAGTTTTAAGTAAAGAGGTTCAAAAAAGAGAGCTTCAATGTGGTTTTGGGGAGTTGCAGTACCTATATAATATGCATCAAAAAGATTTAAGTTTATGTGTAAATGATTTAAATAAATTAAGTATTTTAGATGAGCCAATAAGTATAAATGTTGTAAATTCACAATGTTTTGGAATGGGCGCGGTTAATATAGATGAATTTTTTAATAAACTTTTTACAGGTAAAAGTATAAATAGAGACTTATATATGATTTTAGAAGAGGGGATGAATGAGATAAATCTTATCAATCAAACATCAACATTTATACAACAACTTTTTAATATAAATACATATCTAAAATTGTATGGTCAATTAAATGTTATTGAGATATGGGGATACAAATTACCTCAAAATATAGCAAATTCCAGAGCATCCATTGCTATGAGATTTAAAACAGAAGATTTTTCAGATATGTTTAACTTCTTTTCAACACTTGAGTTAGAGCTAAAAACAAAGAATACTTTAGATGTAAATAGTTATACTCAAGCTCAATTTAGAAACTTTTCAGCTAGTTTAAGATAAAATCGCCGTTCAAAGTGGACTTATACGAAAGTATTTGACCCTTAACCTTGCTGATATATTCCAATATACCGGCTTAAAACCAAAAGGAGAAAACAAAATGGCTAGAATTAGACATTACGAAACTATGTTTATAGTTAAACCAACACTTACAGAAGAAGAGACTCAAGCACAAATTGCTTTAGTTAAATCTAACATTGAAAAAAATGGTGGAGAAGTTGTATCTTGTGACGATATGGGAACAAGACAATTAGCTTATGAAATTCAAAAGCACAAAAGAGGTTACTACTATGTAATTTACTTTACTGCACCATCAGAGTCTATCAAAGAGCTTGAAAGAAATTACAGAGTAAATGAAGATATCATTAGATTTATATTCATCAAATCTGAAAGTAAAACAGAAATTAAACAATGGACAGCAATGTCAGAAGAAGCTGCTAAAAGAGCTGCAAAATAATTATAGTGCCGAAAGGTTATATTGATGAAAGGAACTTTTTATGTACAATAAAGTGATAATGATAGGAAACCTTACAAGAGATATTGAATTAAAATATCTTCCAAGTGGTAGTGCTATTGCAAATGGTGCGATAGCTACAAGTCATAAATACAAGATGCAAAATGGTGAACAAAAAGAAGAAGTTTGTTTCCTTGAATTCTCAGTATTTGGTAAGCAAGGTGAAGTATTAAATCAGTATGTACGAAAAGGTTCTAAGGTTATGCTTGAGGGTAGACTGATTTTAGAGCAATGGAATGACCAAGCTAGCGGAGCTAAAAGAAGTAGACATACTTTAAGAGTAGAGAACTTTAAATTTTTAGATTCAAAAGCTGATTCAGTTGGTGGTTCTGCTCAAGGTGGGGGATATAATGCTCCGCAACAACAGCAACAACAACCAGCTTATAATCAAGCACCACAACAACAATATAACCAACAACCACAACAAAATAGTTATAACCAACCACAGAATGGCGGTATGCAACAAAAACCAGCTCAAAATACATATGAGCAAAACATACCTACAATTGATATAGATAACGACGAAATACCGTTTTAGACTATAGAAATATAAAAAGGAAACATCATGGCTGAAAGAAGAAAATTCGCAAAAAAATATTGTAAATATAGTGCAATGAAATTAGAAAATATAGATTACAAAAATGGAGAATTATTAAAAATCTCTATGTCTGAAAGAGGTAAAATTATGCCTAGAAGACTTACTGGTACATCTAAAAGATTCCAAGAGCAAGTTGAGCAATCAATTAAAAGAGCAAGACATATGGCACTTGTACCATATATCGTTAACACTCACGATTTAACAGATTCTGCATACGCAAGAAGATAGTTTTATCACTATATAGAAATATATAAGTAAAAAGGGGACTTCATATTGAAGTCCCCTTTTTTTATCTCTATACTAAAAATGCTTTATCTATTTTTAAATCTACTATCACAATTTACTTCACGAATTGTATTTAACTTATTAAATACAATATCTATATTATCCTCTACCTTACTAGCAGCTGCAAAAATTTGATCATTATTAGAACCATCAACATGTAGATTGACAACATTTTGTGTCATTGTATGAACATTTTCATGAGCCTCTTTTAGATTTTTCCATGATTCACTTTTTGCAAACTCTTCACCTTCATGTTTATCAATCCAATCCCCTAATGCACAAGAGTGGTGATCTTTTACTGTAAACTTAACTCCATCACCTGACTTATTAAAAGCATCATCTTTAAATGTTAAGTGATTCAGTTTTAATTTTGCAGTATCAAATATCATGTTTATATCACACACCCTTTTTTTACACTCTTTTTTAAATGATGTTCTATCTATAGCAATTTGTAAGTTGGCTGCTAGCTCTTCATTATTAACTGCCATCTGATTAATAGATGAAGCTTCTTGTGCATTTTGTTGTGTTGCTCGATCTAATAAAGAAATCGCATCATTGATTTGTATCATAGCTTCTTGTTGCTCTTTACTTGCAACTGTTACTTTATCAATAAGTTCCATAGTATTTACAATATTATCATTAAGTTTAGAATATCCATTTATCATATCTGATGAAATTGTTTTACCCTCTATTGCTTTCATATTTGCTGACTCAACTAAGGCTTTTATATCATTTGCAGCTTCCGCACTTCTAGAAGCCAAGTTTCTTACCTCTTGTGCCACTACAGCAAATCCTTTTCCAGCTTCTCCTGCAGTGGCTGCCTCTACTGCTGCATTTAGAGATAATATATTTGTTTGAAATGCTATTTGATCTATTATCGATATGGCATCACTAATTAAGCTAACCTCTTTTGTTATTTCATCCATAGAGTTAGCTGTTTTATTTGCCAAATCTTTTCCATTTTCAACTGATATGGTTACCTCTTTTGCATAATTACTCATCTCTATAGTATTTTGCGTACTATTTGCAATTGTACTTGTTACCTCTTCAACTGCCGCCGCTGTTTGCTCTAATGATGCTGCTTGTGAATTTGATGATTGACTTAAATTCTGCGATGATTTAGATAAGTCTTTAGAACCATAAATTAGTCTTTTATTAGAGTTATCAATGAGTGCTAAAAGTTCTGATACAGTATTACCTGTAGCTCTTATCCCCAATAATAAAGAGGCTATAAGTCCAGTAACACCATCTAGCTTAGTTACCTTATAATCAAACTGTGAATTTCCATAAGCTATAACTATTTTATTTAATTCATTTAAATTTGAAGATGTTGTTTCTATCATATAGTTAAGTTCTTGAACTAACTCTTCCACCTCTTTCGATGAAGCATGACCATGTACTATTGTGTTAAATAAACCAGAGTTTATTTTTTCAATAACATTTTTTACTTCTGAAATTACTTTTGTATCTTGCTCAATACCTTTTTTCATATTTTCCATATATATATTAAAATACTCAGCTATTATTGATGTTTCATCTTTGTTTATAATATCAATATTTTTACTATTTTTACCATCTGCTAAATCTTTCATAGAGTTTTCAAGTATACCTAATGACTTGATAATACCTTTTGATATTAAAAAGCTTATACCCATAACAAATGCAGTAATTATTAAAATAACAATTAAAATCTTTACAAAAAGGTGTGTCAACTCCTCTTTAAACTCTTTTGCTAACACAACTTGTTGTTTTTTTAGTTTATTTAGAGTGCTCATAATTTCAACTTTTAAAGGTTGCCAAGATTTTTTTAGTTTTTTTACATCATCTGGAACTATATACTGATTTACAATAGCTTCGTCTAATATTTTACTAGAGACATTTTTAAACTGTTCTAAAGATACTAATTCATTGCTTTTTAAATTTTTATTAAATTTTATTACTTTATTTAATCCTAATTTTGCTGACTTTATTGGTTTTTCATTAATCGGGTCAAATGCATATGAAAATGAACCAGAGCTTACGAGTAGTCCACCAATGAATATTGATTTATAACTATTAACTTTTTGTGTAATTTGATTTGAAACATTGTATTTTTCAACCAACTTATGAATTGAAGTATATGATAACAAACCTAGAATTATAAGCCCAAATACAACAATTGCAGCATTTAGTTTTAGTTTTGTCTCTATTAACATATTTTTTAACATCTTTAACCTTTTTTAATAAATTATAAAATTATATTAGTAATATTATTAACTTATTATTAAAATAAAAATAATTAAAGACTTTATTGAATAATACTACTTAAATTCCATATTGGTAACATAACTGCTAATATTAACCATAATACAACTAGAGATATTATAAATATAATTATTGGTTCTAAAATAGATGAAAAGTTTTTTATACTTTCATTAAATTTTTGTTTATAATAGAGTGTAATGTTATTTAATATTATCTCATAATTATTTGTTTGTTCTGCAGTGTAAAGTAATCTAATTGTTAAATCATCAAATAATAAACTCTTTTCAAAAGATGCGGCTATTGAGTTACCTTTTTTAATATTTGTAAATATCTCCTCCATACATTTTTGAATATATAGATTTTTTATTATATTTTTACTATGTACAATAGCTACTTGAAATTGGTATTTAGATTTTACAATTATTGATATTGATAAAAAAAGTTTAAAAAAAAGATAACTTTTAATCAGGTTACTTAATATTGGTATTTTATTAATAAAAAATTTATCAAAATTATATTTAAACTTCAAATATAAAAGAAATATAGAAACTATAATTCCAATAATAATTAAAAATACAAATAGTATATAATTCTCTAAAAAATCTTTTATTGAAAGTAAAATTTGTGTTGAAAGTGGCAGATTTCCATCAAGCATTTTAAATATATACTCAAAGTTTGGTATAACATATAAAAAAATCATTGCTATTGAGATAAACAATGATACAATTAAAATCATTGGATAACGGATTACATCATTTAGTTTATCACGACTTTTTTTATCTTCATTTAATAGTTCAACAAGAGAAGCGATTGATTCTTTTATATTTCCATTTTCAATACCTAGTTTTAAAAATAGAAGTGAACTATTACCTAAAAACTTTTTATGATACATTAAGACTTTATCTATGGGTTTTCCACTATTTATAGAATCTTCAATTAAGACTAAAATCTCTTTTATATCTTTTTCTTGTTTTGATTTTAGAATAAGTTCAATAGATTGGCTTAATGTTAAGTTTGCATTTAGCATAATGCTAAGTTGTGTAAATAATTCAAATACAAGTTTCTTATTATTTTTAAATATTGGTATATCTATATTTAAATTTTTTTTACTTTTAATATTTATAATATTATTTGGATATAGAGGTTCATTTTTTAATGTATCAATATTTTTAGATTCAATAGTTATATTTTCTATTTTATTGTTATTCTGATATGTAATTTTAAATTTTTCCAAAATATTCCTCCAAGGATGTTAATCCCTCATCTACCATTTTCTTACCATTATCTTTCATTGACTTAAAATTATTTTCTTTTAAATATTCTTGAATATCTAAAATAGTATGGTTATTAGATATCATATGTTTTATCTCTGCATCAAATTCTACAATTTCAGTTACCACATCTCTATTTTGGTATCCAGTAAGATTACATGAAACACATCCTACACTTTGATAACTTTGTGTTGTATCATCAAACTTTTTACAATCTTTACATAAAACTCGTAGAAGTCTTTGAGATAAAATCATTTTAATAGTTGTAGCTATTAAATAGTTTGGTGCATCTAAATCCATTAGTCGTGTAATTGTCTCTATTGCATTATTTGTGTGGAGTGTTGATATTACTAAATGTCCTGTTAAAGATGCTTGCATAGCAATTTTTAAAGATTCTTTATCTCTTATTTCGCCTATCATCAAAATATCAGGATCTTGTCTTAAAATATTTTTTAAAATTCTATTATAGTTTAATTCAATATCTTCATTAATGTTAATTTGAATTATCCCATCTAGTTTGTATTCCACTGGATCTTCAATTGTAATGATTTTTTTCTCTTTGTGATTAAGGTTGTTTAACATTGAGTACAGCGTAGTAGTTTTTCCACTTCCAGTGGGTCCTGTAACTAAAATCATACCTTGAGTTAGGTTTATCATCTTTTTAATTGTGTTTAATGTATTTGTTTCAAACTTTATATCATCTAAGTTATTTTTCAAATTATTATTATCAAGTAATCTTATAACAATTGATTCACCATATATAGTAGGTATAGTAGAGAGTCTAAAATCGATTTGTTTATTATCTATTTCTCTAGTAAACCTGCCATTGAGTGGTAACCTTTTTTGTGATATATCTAGAGAAGATAGATATTTTACAATTGAACTAACTGGCAAGTATAAATTACTATGAAATCTAAAAAATTGATTTAATACACCATCTATTCGCAGTCTTATTATTACACTGTTAGCTAAAACTTCTATATGTATATCACTTACATCAGATTCCAAAGAAAACTGAAATATTTTATCCATAAAGTCTAAAATAAATGAGTTCTCTTGTAAGGAATTATTGTCATTTAGTGAGTTAATTGCAAGTTGATATAACTCTCTTTTTAAATCTAAATATTTCCATTCAAACTCCAATGATTTATGTTCTATATATATTAGCTTTATTGGTTGTTTAAAAATATTATTTAGTTTTTGTATATCTTGATCAATATTTGAAGTAGCAACAACTAAATATAAAATATCATTAGATATTGGCATTATGGAGTATTGCGATAAAATTGATTCAAAATCGATATTATTTAGTAGTGAATAGTCTATATCATATTTTAACAAATTATCAATTTTCATTATAAACCTTTATATAAGTTTTTTTAGAGGTTTTAATATCAATTAATTCTACTCTATTTAACTCTACAAAAAGTATTTTTTTTCCATCTACAATATCATTTTGCTTGTACCATTTATTATTAATAAAAATATTAGAATCAACTATTGCATCTATTTTTAATATTGCATCTATTTTTTCAATTTTTATATTGTAGTTTTTGGAAATATTAATAAATGGATTTGGAATATTAGTTATCTTATTGTATATTTTATGTGGATTATAAAAATATAAAGTATCTAATGTTATAGTTGAAAACAGAGTATTCTTTTCGTATATTAGTTCAAATTGTTGTATAATAAAATGATTTTGAAGATAATTCAAAAAATTTATTATATTGTTTAGTTTCCCTTTAATACTTAATTTCATAGTTTGTTCTTGGATTTTTATATCATATATAAAACAGTCAAGTGTTTCACTTTTTTGTTCTATTAACTTAAATAAGTAGGTGCTATTTTTTTGTGTTACTTTAGACTTTAAATTTTGAACTTTATTTATAGATGAAGAACTAATTTTTGACGTTGTTTTAATAGTATTGTTGTGAATAAAAAATTCATTATAAATATAAATCGCCAAGACATAAAATATTACTACTATTATATATAGTTCAATCTTTTGAATTAGTGATAATTTTAGGAAGTTTATTTTTAAATTCATAAAAAACAGTAACATAATTTATTTTGGATTTATAGGATTAAATTGATATAATATTATATTTTTAGAGTAACATCCATTTTAAATTTTGAATCTTTTTGATTAAATTGTATTGCATTTACTTCCATATTGTCAGTATAAATAGTAAGAAAATCTAATAATGTTTTTTTATTCGTATCTACAAGTTTTGCATAAATTTTATTATTTTTATATTCAAATGACTCAATAGTAATCTTATTAACTTTTAAATATTTAAATAATTCTATTGTTTTATGCATAGTTTTAGTATTGTTCTTTTTATAAATTCTTTCTAACTTGTTATAACTGTTTTGAGCTAATACAGTTTGAGCCGAAGTTGAGTCTTTTTCTTTTACTGAGTTTGAATTAGATATGTTTTGATACATAATATAGAGAAATAGCATTGTAGAAATTAATAAAAATATTTGAAACACAGAAAAACTTCTATCTTCAATTATACTATCAAACTTATATTGTACTTTTTTATAATTGTTTTTTAAATAGTCATCTTTTAAATTTTCAAGTTCTTCTTTGTTTATATTAATAAAATTATCTACTTTTATATTATATGTTTGATTTATATATATTTCTATATCATTTAAAGAGACATTTTGAATATTTTTGAACATTTTAAACTTTTGATTTTTAAATAATATAAATCTATCTTCTAAAATAAAAACATCTACATTTTCTTTATTGTCATTTCTATTGTAATAACTTAATAATAAGAATGGCTCCAAGATAAAATTTGTTAAATCTTTATTTTTAAATATTAAAATCTCATAAGATAAAGAAGACTCTATAAAAGTATAATAATAAAAGCTATTTTTGTTTGTTGCTATATTACTGTTTAATATGGTGGTTTTTATAAATTTTGATAAGTGTTTAGGATCTATTTGTTGAGTAACTTTTTGAGATAATGTTGTAATAGTTTTTGAATCTATTATTTTAACATTATCCCTTTTTTTCATATTTAGTCGAAGTTATAACCTAACTCACTAAGTGAGTTTTTGTTTTTTGTCCAACCTTTTTTAACTGATACAAATAGTTCAAGATAAACTTTCTTTTGAGTAAGTCTTTCTATTTTTTTTCTGGCACTGTATCCTATTCTTTTAATAGCAACACCACCTTTTCCTATAATCATCCCTTTTTGAGTTGATTTTTCAACAACAATAGTTGCTTTTATAACATCAATATTATCTTTCTCTTCAACTTTGTCAATAATAACATCTGCTTCATAAGGTATCTCATCACTAATATTATCAAAAACAGACTCTCTTATAAACTCTTTATAAAGTTCTCTTAAATGAGAAGTTGTCATAATCTCTGTATCAAAAAGTGGCGGTGATACTGGAAGATATTTAACAATCTCATTTAATATATCTTTATAATCATGCCCTTTTTTAATAGATACACTCATTAAAGACTCATACTTATCATCATATTTTCTATACTCTTCAATTTTGTCTAAAACTTCTGCTTGTGTTACAAAGTCTGTTTTAGTAAGAAGTAAAATATGTTTTGTATTTTTCTTATTTTTAGTTAAGAAGTCTTCGTAATATTTAAGCTGATCAGTAACTGGTGCTAAGAATAAAATCAGATCACAATCACCAATAGCTTTAAGAGCCTCTTCTAACATAAACTTATTTATAAGCTTTTCATTTTCATGGATACCAGGAGTATCAACAAATACTATTTGATCATCGCCATTCATAACAATAACATTTGATCTTTTTCTTGTAGCATTCGCTTTATGCGAAACCATAGTGATTTTTTCTCCAACTAGCCAGTTTAATAGTGAACTTTTTCCAGCATTTGGTCTACCTACAGTTGCTACAAATCCACATTTAGTATCTATCAATTTTCTACCTCTTTTATATTTTTTGCTTTGATTATACTTAAATTAGAATTAATTGCTTATTATTTGATAATACACTATAATTGCACATAAATAGTAATATAAATATCAAGGTAAAATATGACGAAATATGATGTAATTGTAGTTGGTGGTGGACATGCAGGTATAGAAGCTTGTTTAGCATCTGCGAGAATGGGTAAAAAAACTTTACTAATAACTATGTTAGTTGAACAAATAGGCGCTGCTAGTTGTAATCCTGCTATTGGTGGACTTGCAAAAGGACACTTAGTAAGAGAGCTTGATGCTCTTGGTGGACAAATGGGTTTATGTACTGATGCTACAGGTATTCAATTTAGAATACTAAATGGAAGTAAAGGGGCAGCTGTTCAAGGAAGTCGTGCACAAATAGATATGGATGCTTATAGAATATATATGAGAAATATATGTTTGAATACACCAAACTTAGATGTATATCAAGATGAAGTATCTTCTCTTATAGTTAATGATAATGTTGTATCAGGAGTAAATACAAAGCTTGGTGAAGTGTTTGGAGCAAAAAAAGTTATCTTAACTACTGGTACATTTATGAAAGGGCTTATCCATATAGGTGAAGCTCAATACCCAGCGGGACGAGCATGGGAACAACCAGCTACAACAATATCAACACAACTAAAAGAGTTAAATTTAAATGTAGGAAGACTAAAAACAGGAACACCAGCTAGGATAAATGTAAACTCAATAGACTTTTCAGTTATGGAAGCTCACGGTGGGGATGAGAAACCACACCCTTTTAGTTTTAGAACTTCTAAAGAAACTTTTAATCCAACTCAACTACCTTGTTATATCACATATACAAACATTGATACACATGATATCATTAGAACAAACTTTGATAGAGCACCACTTTTTACAGGTCAAATCGAGGGAACTGGTCCAAGATATTGTCCAAGTATAGAGGATAAAGTTAATAGATTTGCCGAAAGAGATAGGCATCAACTATTTTTAGAGCCACAAACTTTAAATGCTAATGAGTATTATATAAATGGACTCTCTTCATCTTTACCTTTAGATGTACAAAAACAAAAAATACACTCTATAAAAGGTTTAGAAAATGCAAAAATTGTAAGATATGCTTATGCTATAGAGTATGATTATGTGGATCCCACAGAACTTTTACATACACTTGAAACAAAAAAAGTTAAAAACCTTTATCTTGCTGGTCAAATTAATGCAACTACTGGATATGAAGAGGCCGCTGCTCAAGGTTTAATGGCAGGTATAAATGCATCTTTATCTATAGATGAAAAAGAGCCATTTGTTCTAAGACGAGATGAGAGTTATATTGGTGTACTTATTGATGATTTAGTTACTAAAGGGACAAATGAACCATATAGAATGTTTACAAGTAGGGCAGAGTATAGACTTCTTTTAAGAGAAGAATCAGCAGATTTAAGACTTATGGAGTATGGATATAACTTTGGATTAATTGATCAAGATACTTTTAACATTATGAAACATAAACAAAAAACTTTAGATGATGCAGTTGAGTTTATGGAGGGGATTTGGTTCACTTCAAAAAAAGAAAACCTTGCGCTACTTGAAGAGTTAGAGGAAGATAAAATATCTGATAAAATTTTACTTATAGATTTAGTAGGTAGAAATACAATTACTAAAGATAAGTTTGATAAGTTAGTGCCAAGTTTAAAAGATACTCCAGATTATCTAAAAGAGCAGATAATTATAGAAGCAAAATATTATAGATATATTGCAAAACAAAAAAAGCAAATAGAAAAGATGAAGAAACTATTAGATTTAAAAATACCAGAAAATTTTATCTATGATGAGTTGCCAGGATTATCTTCTGAAGTTATTGAGAAACTAAAAAAGTTTAACCCTCCAACACTATTTAACGCTTCACAAATTAGTGGAGTAACACCTAGTGCTATAGATATTATACATTTAAATATAGATTTAAAAGCAAAGAAAAAATAGAAGATTTAAATCTTCTATTTTTAACTCATAATCCCTTTTATCATAAAGAATACACCTGCACTTAAAGTTGCAGCCGCAGGTACAGTAATAATCCATGCAGCGATAATCTTTTTAACCGCATCTCTTTTTACATATTTTATATTTTTAGCAGATTTAAACTCTTTTTTCTCAACTTTAACAAGCTCTTGTTTTTCATCAATTAGTTTATAAAGTTCAACTATTCTTTCATAGTTTAATTTTGTTTTTTCTTCAATCTTTTCAAGTTTATTAAATTCTAATTGTAAATTATCTAACTCTTTTTTATCAGCTTTAAATTTTTCTCTAACTGATTCAAGAAATTTACTTTCACCTCTATCAAGATACTCTCTTAAAAATCCAACACCAAATACACCACCAACAGCAATATGTGTCGAAGATACAGGAAGACCTAATTGTGATGCAATGATAACTGTAATGGCTGCTGCCATAGCTATAGAAAATGCTCTCATTTGATCTAGTTCTGTTATCTCACTACCAACTGTTTTAATAAGCTTTGGTCCATATAAAGCAAGTCCAATAGCTATACCAATTGCACCAACAGACATAACCCAAATTGGTATCTCAGCTTTTTTAGATATTCCACCATTCATTATTGCATCATTTATAGCGGCTAATGGTCCTATTGCATTTGCAACATCATTTGCACCATGGGCAAAACTAAGAAGTGCAGCTGCAAAGATTAATGGGATAGTAAATAAACTATTAACTCCAACTCTAGTATGTTCTAATTTATCTGCTGCTTTTGAAATCATAGGTTTTATTACATAGTATATAGCAATAGCAAATGCAGTTCCAATTGCTAAGGCTGTTAAGAAATCAACTTTTACAATCTTTTTTACACCTTTTAGCATTAAATATGTTGCAAATGCCATAGCCATAATAGATACTAAAATTGGTACAACTTTTTTTGCACTCTCTAACATATTTTCTTGATGTATAATTTTTGATTTAATTAAATAGAGAAATAATGCCGCAATAATACCACCTAGTACTGGTGATATTATCCAAGATGCCGCAATTTTACCCATTGTACCCCATGAAACAATAGTAAATCCAGCTGCAGCAATACCAGCACCCATAACTCCACCAACAATAGAGTGAGTAGTAGAAACAGGAGCGCCAATATATGTAGCAAAGTTTAACCAAACTGCTGCACTAAGTAAAGCAGCAGTCATAGCCCAGATAAAAATCTCAGGGTTAGCAATCATTGCAGGATCAATAATCCCTTTCTTAATTGTTTTTACAACTTCACCACCAGCAATTAATGCCCCAGCACCTTCAAAAATTGCGGCAATTACAATTGCCCAAAACATGGTTAAAGCACCACTTCCAACAGCAGGACCAACATTGTTTGCTACATCGTTCGCACCAATATTCATAGCCATGTAAGCCCCAAAAACTGCACCTATGATTAAAAATGTATTATTTTGAATCTCTCCATGTGTAAGAGATGTCCATACAAATACAATCGCAATAAATACAAATGCAATAGCTAATCTTGAGAATCCACCACTTTGTGTTTTTGTTGTAACTTTTTCCATTGTTTTAATAGTTTTAATATCCATTATTATAAACCTTTTTATAAATTATGGGGCATTTTATTATTATATATGTTAGGTTACGCTTTAAAAATTGATAGGTATTTATGGGAAAGTTATAGTTTATATGTGAAAAGTATATAATTTATTACTAGAAAATTTAGAAATTAATTATACTTCTTTTTCAGATGGAATTTCTTGTTTTTTTACAGAGAATCCAGAACCCTGTTTTTTCTTTTGTTTTAGATTTAACTCTTTTATATGATCTTTATAATTAATATCTTTTTGTGACATAAGAGCAAATGATTTTGCAATAACTGCAATAGTATTAGGTACTTCACCCTTCTTTTTATAAGATTGGATATTTTTATCGCTAACTTTTATTAAGTTAGCGAATTTTGGTAATGTAATATCTGCATCAAGTAATGACTTTTTAAAATCTATAAATGTCATCCTACAGTTTTTCCTCTTTGTTTCTCTTGTAGTTGTGTTATAACAGCTTGCAATTCAATAACTTTAGTTTGTAAAGTGTGATTCTCTTTTGAAAGTTCTTTACTTTTTTGCATTATTTCAGCTTTTTTTGCTTTTTCATCACTTACAATCATATCTTTTTGTCTTGTTAAGTTTGAAACCTCTTTTTCATAGTGGCTAACTTGTGCATTTAAAGATAATACTTTTTGTTTCTCTTTATTTAAAGCAGAGATTATAAAATCTGCATCTTTATTATTAACAGCATCTTGAGCTAATTTACTATTTTGAGTTTCTAATATTTTAATCTGTCTAGAAAGATCAGATTCTTTTGATCTTTGTTCTATAATGTTTTTTCTAACTCTTTGCATTGTTTGTTGCTTCTCTAATTCAGTACCAGTTTGGTCAAGACCTATACAGATATAACCTTCTTGTTTACCCGTAGAGTTATTTAGTGATTGAATAATAGTCATATTTAGATAAAAAGCATTTTGTGACTTTGATTTAAATTTAATTTTACCATTATATGTATCACTATTTTCTACTAACTTTACAATATCATTATAATTTGTAATTATAGCATCAGAGTGTAATAAATCACTAATATTAATACTCAATAATTCTTCATTTGAATATTCTGATATTTCAGATAATTTTTCATTTGCTTCTACTATATTACCTTCATTGTTAATACTAAAAATTGAAGCAATATTATTCATAATATCCATATATTGAGAAATCTCTTTCTCTTTTTTTTGAACCATTAATTTATTGTGCTCTATCATACAAAACTTTGATATATTTTGTAATAGTTCAGTAGTATTTATTGGTTTCAATGCATAATAAGCAATTTTAAGTTTAATTGCTTCCATTAAAAAACTTGATTCTCCATGAGCAGTAGTAAATATAACAGGTATATCTTCATCGATGGTTCTTATCTCTTTAACCATATCAATACCATTTAAATTTGGCATGTTAATATCACTAACTATAGCATCGATTTTAGATTTTCTCTCTTGAGTGTAGTATTTAAATTGATTTACACCATCGTTACCATCATTACATATTACAACTTCACCAAATATTTTTTTAAATATTCCACTAAGTGAACCACGAATACTTTCATCATCTTCTACATACATTATTGTAAGGGTTTTTAAAAATTCTTTATCAAACATATTCTATTATATATAAATATGTATAAATCTCTTATTATATAAGAATATATAATGAAAAAATAGATAAAACTTTTATGAAACTTAATTTAAGCTTCTATTAAGTAAATCTTGCTATTATTCCAAACTTATTTTTAAGAAAGGATATATTTCAAATGAAATTTACACAAAGCTTACATCAAGTTGATGTTAAAAAAGACTGGATTGTAATAGATGCTACAGATAAAATCTTTGGTAGACTTATGACAGAAGTTGCAACAATTTTAAGAGGGAAAAATAAACCTTCATTCACACCAAATATTGATTGTGGAGATAATGTTGTTATTATTAATGCTACTAAAGTAAAATTTACAGGTGCTAAACTTGCAGATAAAAAATACTTTACACACTCAGGATACTTTGGTTCTACTAAGACTCACAAAATGGCTGATATGTTAGAAAATAGCCCAGAAAAGTTATTTAAACTATCTGCTAGAGGAATGTTACCAAAAACAAAATTAGGTGCTAAACAACTTAAAAACTTAAGAGTTTATGAAGGTGCAGAACACCCTCATACAGCACAAGTACAAGGATAATTAGATGGCAAAAGTATATGCAACGGGAAGAAGAAAAAGAGCTATAGCTAAAGTATGGCTAGAAGTTGGAAAAGGTGAGATTACAGTAAATGGTCAACCTTTAAATGTATGGCTTGGTGGTCATGAAGCTCTTAAAAAAAGAGTTAGACAACCATTAGAAGTTTCTAAACAATTAGAATCTGTAAACATTGTAGCTAAAACTTTAGGTGGTGGTTACTCTGCACAAGCTGATGCTTTAAGACATGGTATTAGTAGAGCTCTAGTTGCTTATGATGAGCAATTCAGAACTATACTTAAGCCTCATGGTTTACTTACTAGAGACGCGAGAGTTGTTGAAAGAAAGAAGCCAGGAAGAAGAAAAGCGAGAAGATCTCCGCAGTTCTCAAAAAGATAATAGATACACTTTATTATTTCCAAGGTTTAAAATCTTGGTTTACAAAAAAGCTAAAAAGATTTTTCTTTTTAGCTTTTTTTATGTACAATTCAAAATGCATAAAAAATCAATACTTATATTCTTAATATTTATAACAACACTTAACTCAAGTACACTTAATTTATCAATTTCATCAAACCCAAGTAGAATTAATCCAATTTTATCAACAGATAGTGCAAGTAGTGAAATATCTAATTGGATATTTAATGGACTTTTTAAATATGATAAAGATGGAAACGTAGTTGTTGATTTAGCTTCATCATATAAATTTAAAGATAATCAAACATTAATAGTAAATCTAAAAGAAAATATAAAATGGCATGATGGGGTAAATCTAACAGCAAATGATATTTTGTTTACATATAATATGATAAATAATCCAAAAATATATACACCTACAACAACAAGCTTTACAAAAGTAAAGTCAGTAAAAGTTATAAATAAATATAGTATAGAGATAAAATATAAAGAACCGTATTTTAAAGCATTAGAGATTTGGATGGTTGGGATTTTACCTTATCATATTTTAAAAGATGAAAAAGATTTAATGACAAGTAAATTTAATAAACATCCAATTGGAACAGGTTCATATAAATTAAAAGAGTTAAAAATATCTCAAGATATAATTCTAAATGTAAATAAAGAGTACTTTGGAAAAATACCAAAGATTAAAAAAATCCACTATAAATTTGTCCCAGATCCAACTACATCATTTTATATGTTAAAACAAAAGCAACTTGATATGGGAGGATTAACTCCAATTCAAGTTGATAGGCAAATAGATAAAGAGTTTAAAAATGATTTCAATATATTTGAAAAACCAAGTTTTGGTTATACTTATCTGGGTTTTAATCTAAAAAGTGAAAAATTTAAAGATAAAAGAATTAGAGAAGCTATAAGTTTATCTATAAATAGGGATGAACTATCAAAAATACTATTTTTTGGTCATGCAAAAGTTTGTAATGGACCTTTTTTACCAGGTACTTTTGCTTTTAATGAAGATATTAAAACTCCAATACAAAATATAAAAAAAGCAAAAAGAATTTTAAAAGAGGCTGGTTTTGATGAAAACAATAGATTTTCATTTGAAGTTATCACGAATGCAAATAACTCTACAAGGGTAAATGCAGCTGAGATTTTGCAATATCAATTGTCATTTTCAGGGATAGATATGAAAATTAGAGTTATGGAGTGGCAAGCTTTTTTAAATACAATTGTTCATCCTAGAAAATTTGATGCTATTATATTAGGTTGGGGATTGTCATTGATGCCAGATGCAAAATCAATTTGGCACAGCAGCAGTGATAAAACTGGTGGATTTAATATGGTTGGATATAAAAATATTGAAGTTGATAAGCTAATAGAACAAGGTGAAATCACTATAGATAAAAAAGAGTTAAGTAAAATATACAAAAATATATTTAAAAAAATTAGTGATGATATACCTTATCTTTTTTTATATATTCCAAATAGTATAACATCAGTCAATAAAAATATAAAAAATGTAACACCAGCATTAACTGGATTAATGCATAATCAAGAGGATTGGATAAAAGAATGAGTAAAAAAGAAATAGTAGAAAATAAAAATAAAGAGATAATAATCTTATTTGATCTTGATGGGACACTTATAGATAGTACAGATGCAATTGTTGGGTGTTTTTATCACTCATTTAAAGAATTAGATTTTGATTTTATTGGGGTTGTTGATGATATTAAAAATGAGATAGGGTATCCACTTGATATTATGTATGGTAACCTTGGAGTAGATAAAAGTAAAGTGTGGGATTTTGTTGATAGTTATAAAAAAGAGTATAGAAAAATATCACAAGAGCAAACATATCTTTTAGAAAATGCATTAAAAACTGTTGAGTTAGCTTCTAGTTTTGCTAGACTAGGCATCGTAACAACAAAAACAACTGCATATACGATACCATTATTAGAAAATTTCGGGATAATTAAATACTTTGAAACTATTATTGGCAGACAAGAGGTAGAAAATCCAAAACCACACCCTGAACCAGTCTTAAAAGCACTTGAAAATATGAATTTAATAGCACATGAAAATATTTTTATGATAGGTGATACAAAACTAGATATAATAGCTGCAAATGAAGCAAATATAAGTAGTGTTGCGGTGTTATGTGGATATGGTAAAAAAGATGATTTAATTCAATATACATCCAATATTGTTACAGATTCTTTAGAAGCTGTAAAATTGATACAAAATAAGTATTTCTAAAGCAAATTATAAGTTGTAATTGTTTAAAATTGACTCATATAATTATAAATAGTTAATATTTAAAAATTTAGGAGACAATATGCTAGAGATTAGATGGCACAGTCGTGCTGGTCAAGGTGCTGTTACAGGTGCTAAAGGTTTAGGTTCAGTAGTTGCTGAAACTGGTAAAGAAGTACAAGCTTTTGCTTTTTATGGTTCTGCAAAAAGAGGGGCATCAATGACTGCTTATAACAGAATTGATGATACTCAGATTTTAAATCATGAAAAATATATGCATCCAGATTATGTTTTTGTAATCGATCCAGGTTTAGCTTTTACTGATGATATTACACAGTATGCTAAGGATACAACTCAATATATTATTACTTCTCATCTATCAAAAGATGAATTAGTATCTTTAATCCCAGCTATTCAAGGTATAGAAGATAGAGTATTTGTTGTTGATTGTTTAAAAATTGCTCAAGAGACTATTGGTAGACCAATTCCAAATACACCAGTTCTTGGTGCATTTATGAAAATTAGTGGTATGTTCCCAATTGAAGATTTTAAAAATGCTATGAAATCAGTTCTTGCAAAATTACCTCAAAAAATTGTTGATGCAAATATGTTGGCTATCCAACGAGCATACGACGAAGTTAAATAGGAGTAGAATATGGCACAACATAGTGATGTAACAACAAAATTATATAAAAGTAAAGACCAGTTTGAAAATTCAATTTGGGATATGGGTTGGGATCAAGTAGTTCCTGGAGCAGCAGTTTATTCTTTTGAAGGAGATATTGACCATACAGTAGTTAATGTTAATCCAGAAGATAGAAATGTAGCTGAAACAAACTCTATGAATAAATATGTAGGTGACTGGAGAGTAGTTAAGCCAGTTTGGAATGTTGATTTATGTATTGATTGTCAAAACTGTTGGTTATATTGTCCAGATTCATCAATTATCTCAAGAGATAAAGAGATGGTTGGTATTGATTATGATCACTGTAAAGGTTGTGGAATCTGTGTGGAAGTTTGTCCTACAAATCCAAAATCACTTATAATGTTTGATGAAAATTTAAAAAATGAAGATGCTTTAGGTCAATGGCCAGAAAAAGAATCGAAAAAGAAAGGTGAATAACCAAATGGCACAAAATAGAAAAATAATGGAATTAAATACTGTTGAAGTATGGGATGGAAATACATCTAATGCCCAAGCTTTAAGACAAGCTGGTGTTGATGTTATGTCTGCTTATCCTATTACACCATCAACAGGTACAGTTGAAGGTTATGCAGGTTTTCATGCAAATGGATATGTAGATGGTGAGATCATGATGGTTGAGTCAGAACATGCTGCTATGTCTGGATGTATTGGAGCTGCTGCTTCTGGTGCTAGAGCTGCAACAGCAACTGCATCTCAAGGTCTTGCACTTATGATTGAAACATTATATCAAGCATCTGGTATGAGAATGCCAATTGTTTTATGTTTAATTAATAGAGCATTAGCAGCACCACTTAATGTAAATGGTGACCATAGTGATATGTATATGATGAATCAATCTGGTTGGATTTCACTTGATTCTTGTAATCCTCAAGAAGCTTATGATATGACTATCTGTGCATTTAGAATTGGTGAGCATAAAGATGTAAGACTTCCAGTAGTTGCAAATCAAGATGGATTTATGACATCACATACGGCTCAAAATGTAAGAACACTTACAGATGAAGTTGTAGGTGAATTCGTTGGGCCTTACTTAGAAATTAACTCTATGTTAAACTTTGACAAGCCTGTAACACATGGTGTACAAACAGAGTCTGATTGGCATATGGAGCATAAAGCAAAACAAAATGATGCTATGATGAAATCTCCAAAAGTTATTGAAGAAGTTTTCGCAGATTTTGAAAAGATTTCTGGTAGAAAATACAATATGATTGAAGAGTATAAACTTGAAGATGCTGATGTTGTTATCGCATGTTTAGGTACAACTTTTGAAACAGCTCAAATTGCTGCTGATAATATGAGAGCAAAAGGTATCAAAGCTGGTATTATTATGCCTCGTGTATTTAGACCAACTAGAGTTGAAATGTTAGCCCAAAAGTTAAAAAATGCAAAAGCTATTGTATGTATGGATAGAGCTGCACCTGGTGGTCAACTAGGATTATTATTTCATGATATTTCATCTTCACTTATTAATACTCCTGCTCGTCCTCTTATGAGTGATGTTATTTATGGACTAGGTGGTAGAGATATGACAGTTATTGAGCTTGAAGAGATTTATGAAACAGCTCAAGAAGAAGTTAATAATGGTAAACTAAACGGTACAATCCAAAGATGGGTTGGAGTTAGAGGACCAGAACTTAAATACTTTAATGTAGAAGGAAAATAAAATGGGTTGTAGTTTAATTGGTGGATGTACTCCACCACAAGGAAATAAAGAGATTAAAAACTTAAAATCTTTCTCAACTGCTGCTGAAAGATTTGAAGGTGCTCATGTTTTATGTCCAGGGTGTGCTCACTCTATTATTGTAAGAGAGATTTTAAATGCTACAAATGACAATTTAGTTGTTGGTGCATCTACAGGTTGTCTTGAAGTTTGTACAGCTATTTATCCTCATACATCATGGGATTGTTCTTGGATTCATATTGGATTTGAGAATGGTTCTACTGCTATTGCTGGAGCTGAAGCTGCAAATAAAGCATTAAGAGCAAAAGGTAGAATTTCTGCTGATACTCCTGAGCCTAAGTTTGTGGCTTTCGGTGGAGATGGTGCTACTTACGATATCGGTTTTCAATGGATCTCAGGATGTTTTGAAAGAGGTCATAATATGATGTATGTTTGTTTAGACAATGAAGTTTATGCAAATACAGGTGGTCAGAGATCATCTTCTACACCTATTGGAGCAAGTGCTACAACAACACCTGCTGGATCTACATCTTATGGTGAAAAACAACATAAGAAAGATATGATGCAAATCATGGCTGCACATGGTGCTCCTTATGTTGCTCAAATTGCTCCAAATAAATGGAAAGATATGGTTAAGAAAATCCAAAAAGGATTTGATGCAAACGGACCTGTATATATTAATGCAATGTCAGCTTGTACAACAGAGTGGAAATTCCCTATTCACCAAACAATTGAAGTTTCTGATATGGCTACTGATTCATTAGTATTCCCATTATATGAAATTATTGATGGTAGAGAATTAAATATCACATATAGACCAAAAAATATTGTACCAGTAAGAGATTACTTAGGTGTACAACCAAGATTTAAACATTTATTTAAACCTGAGTATGAATACTTAATTGATGAGTGGCAAAAAAGAGTAGACAAAGATTGGGACTACCTACAGCGTCGTGAAGAATCAAGAGTTTAATTTTTTGTCATAAACACGGCGATTAAACACTTTTTTACTTCAGTCATTTACTGATAGTAAACTCCTTTCGTAAGAAAAGAGTTTACTCTTGGTTTACGACAAAAACTTAAACCCTTGCAAATTTCTGTGAGGGTTTTTTTATGCCAAATTTGTGGAGATAATTTTGAAAGAAAAACTTTTAATTAGTAGTTGTTTGTTGGGTGAAAATGTGAAATACGATGGAACAAATAATTCTTTAGACAAACTTATAATAGAAAAATTAAAAGAAAAATATGAGCTTTTTTCTTTTTGTCCAGAGGTAGCAGGTGGCTTACCAACTCCTAGAATTCCATGTGAATTAATCTCACAAAAGCCT
This sequence comes from uncultured Arcobacteraceae bacterium, assembly GCA_965603755.1. Lineage (GTDB taxonomy): Bacteria > Campylobacterota > Campylobacteria > Campylobacterales > Arcobacteraceae > JAIOSF01. The sequence continues at coordinate 42,088 of CBFDEF010000001.1, read as the reverse complement.
TTAAAAATAATCAATAAAAATAATGAAGATAAAACTATAGAGTTTATAAATGGTGCAAATAAAACATTAGAACTTTGTAAAAAAGAGGGTATTAAAATAGCTTTACTGAAAGCTAATTCTCCATCATGTTCAAATAACTTTATATATGATGGAACATTTACTTCGACTAAAATAGAATCTCTTGGTGTAACAACAAAACAACTTGCAAATAATAATATAACTGTATATAACGAGACAGAGATTAAATTTCTAAATATCTAAATAAAATTTATATAATACTCGATATAATAGTAGTAATTTATAGATATTAAGGTTAATCATGAATTATAGAGTAAATTTATTAATATTATTTTTTTATATCACTACTACATTTGTTAATGCCAATGACAATTACAAACAAAATCAAACTCATCTTGATATAGTGATTTCATTAATCTCATCAATGAGTGACACAATTAACTCCTTACAAGAAGAAAGAGGAGCCTCATGTGTATATATAAGCTCAAATGGTAAGAAATTTGATAAAAAACTTAAATCTATTATAAGAAAAAGTGACAAAAAAATAAAGATATTAAATAGTATTATAAACAATAATCAAAATATCTTTGAAAAATATTTTTCAAAAGAACAAAGTAAAGCTTTATTTAATACATTTGATCAGTTATATAAGACTAGAGATGAAGTAAAGATTTTAAAGTCAGATTTTACAAAATCATATTCTAAATATACTCAAACAATATCATTTATGTTAATGAATATTTCAAATATTACTGATATGTTTGAAAATGAAGAGTTAAATAATAAATTATATCTTTACTCTATTATACATATGAATAAAGAGAGTCTTAGTCAAAAAAGGGCTGCATTATGTTCATTATTTTCAAATGTAAATTTTTCAAAAAATATATTTGAGTATTATTTTACAGCGGATACAACAGAAAAAATTTACTTGAAAAGTTTTTTACATAATGCAGATACTAAAATGAAAAATTTATATTTTAAAACTATGGATGATATAACATTAGAAAAAGTTGAAGAATTTGAGAAATTAGCATTAAAAATATTATCTGGTGATAAAGTTTTTGCTAATTCAAAAGATTGGTCTAAAAGTATCGGAAAAAAAATTGAACTGATTCAAACAATAGAAAATAAAATATTTGAAGATATTATGTTGATAGTAGATAAAATTAATTCTAATTCACTTATAACTCTAACTAAAGAAGAAAAAAAATGGATGAAAAATAATCCAATGGTTAAAATTGCTGTTATGAATTATTGGGTTGCAGACGATGATGGTAACAGTATTCATACTGATATTTTAAAATTAATTAATAAATATTCAAATTTAAATATTATGCCGGTACGGTATGATGCATGGAAAGATGGATTTTCTTCTGCAAGTGTTGGAAAAGATATTCACGGTATTATGAATTTAAGCTGGAGCAAGGAGAGAGAAAAAAAATATTTCAATTATACAAAAGCTTATAATTTTACACCACACTATTTAATTGTAAAAAAAGAGAATAAAGATATTCACTCTTTATCTGATTTAAAAGAGAATACAATATATCTTAAAACAAAGTCAATAACTCATAAAATCATTGAAGATGTATCAAAAACAACAAAAGTAATTGATCTATTAACAGAAGAAGATATGTACAAAAAATTATCAACTACCAATGAAGCTGTTGCAATGATTTTATATAATATAAATCAAGCTAAACTTGATAAGTATAATTTAAAAGTTGTAGAAACAATATACAATAAATATAGTGAAGTATCACTAGGGATAAATAAAAAATATAATGAGCTTACCTCAATCATAAATAAAGCTTATAGTGTAATACCAAAAGAAAAGATAGCACTATTTAGAGATAAAGATTATTCAAAAAAAGAGACCTCTCTAAACCTAACAAAAGAAGAGATCAGTTGGATAAAAAATCATCCTATTATTACTGTTGGAGGTGAGATGGATTGGGCTCCATTTGATTTTGTTGATGAGTCAGGTGCATATACTGGACTAGCAAAAGATTATTTTGAAGTAATTACAAATTTGACGGGATTGAAATTTAAATATGATATTGGTAAAAATTGGACAGAATTAATTGATGCCTTAAAAAATGGCGAAATTGATATGCTCCCTGCCTTATATATAAATGAGGATAGAAAGAAATATGCAAATTTCACAACTTCTTATTTAAGTCTTCCTGAATATTTTTTTACTAGAGTTGATAGTCCTGAGATAAATCATATGAAAGATTTAAAAGGAAAAATAGTCGCAGCTGCAAAAGGTTATGCAATAATTGATTGGATAAAAGAAAATCATCCAGAAGTAAAAATAATAGTAAAACCTACAATTTTGGATTGTTTAAAATCAGTTGAATCAAAAGAGAGTGATGTGTTTATTGGGGATAATCCTTCAACAACATTTGTTATTGAAAATAATCTATTAACAAATATTAAAATAAATAATACAGTAAATAGTAGAAATACAGCAAAAATTTATATGGCTACAAAAAAAGAATATAAAATATTAGCCAATATTTTAACAAAAGCGTTAAATAATATAACTAGACAACAAAAAAGAGAAATTGCATCACGATGGATGAGCATTGTAAATAAAACAACTATTAATTTTACTGAAGAAGAACAAAAATTATTGGATAGAAAACAATCACTAACTTATGTTTATAATCCAGATTGGGCACCATTTGAATGGACAAATGAACTAGGTAAACACAGCGGAATAATACCTGATGTACTTAGTCTAATATCATCAAAAACTAATATAGAATTTATCCCTATAAGTACAAAATCATGGAAAGAATCTGTAAGAAAAATGGAAAATAATGAAGTGAATATGTATAGTGCAGTTGTAGAAAATGAAGAGAGAAAAAAATATGCTCAATTTACTACAAAAAAAATATATTCAACTCCAGCAGTATTAGTAACTAGAGTAGATGATGATACAGTATATATAGACATCAAAAATGCTCTAGAAAATAAAAGAGTAGCAATAGTAAAGGGAAATGCATTAGAAAACTATATAAGAACAACATATCCTATGCTTAACTTGCAAATACTAAATTCAACAAAAGAGGGATTTGATAGTTTAAATGATAAAAAAATTGATATATTTGTTGTTAACGCTTCAACGGCACAATATTTTATAAAAAGAAAGGGTTATACTGATATAAGAATTGCAACAAAGATTGACTTTAATTTTGATATAAAAATTGCAATACAAAAAAATATGCCTACAGAGATTATCTCAATATTAGATAAAGCAATATCTGATATAAGTGAAAAAGAGCTAAGTGATATTTATTATAAATGGACTGAAGTAACAATTCAAAAAGAGACTGACTGGCTATTAGTTGGACAAGTATCAGGTATTATATTTCTAGGTTTAGTAGTTGTTTTATTGAGTAACTATAAATTAAAAACAACGGTTGAAAAGAAAACAGCTGATATAGAGAATCAAAAAAATGAATTGGAAAATTTAGTAGCTTCATTTGAAAAAAATGTTATCTTTTCTCATACTGATTTAAATGGAATCATTACACATGTAAGTGAAGCATTTTGTGAAATATCTGGATATAGTAAGGATGAGCTTTTAGGTAAACCTCATAGTATGTTAAGACACCCAGATATGCCAAATGAAGTTTTTATTGAGCTATGGGACTTACTTCAAAAACAATCTTGTTTTAAAACAGATATTAAAAACTTAAAAAAAGATGGTTCATACTATTGGCTAGAATCTAAGTTCGAACCAATATACGATAATAAAAATAATCATATAGGGTATAGTGCTTTAAGAGTTGATATTACAAATAAAAAAGAGGTTGAAGAGCTAAAAATAAATCTTGAAAAGAAAGTTGAAGAGCAAACAAAAGATTTAAAAGAACAGTTTGAAGTGATAGAAAAGGCACAGTATGAGACAGAACAAATATTATCAAATATTTTACTTCCTGTTCTTATCACTTCAAAAGAAAATAGAAAAGTATTGTATGCAAATAAATATGCACAAAGACAATACGAGATGCCATTAAACAAAATAATTGGTAGAAGTATTGACGATGTATATACAGTAGAAAATCAACAGCAATATATAATTGAAGAGATAGAAAAAAAAGGATTTGTTGAAAACTTAGAACAGACATTTAAAAAATCAAATGGAAAAGAGTTTACAGCATTGTTATCTGTAACACCTATTACATATCATGATGTAGATTCATATATTGGTATGGTTACAGATATTTCAAAACAAAAGATAATAGAAAATGAAGTTAGAACAGTACATAAACAAACAAGAGATTCTATAGAATATGCAGCTTTAATTCAAGGTGCTTTAATTCCTGATAATAATTTACTAGGAAACTATTTTAAAGATTATTTTGTAATTTGGCATCCAAAAGATACAGTTGGCGGAGATATATATCTATTTAATGAATTAAGAAATGATGATGAATGTTTATTGATGTATATTGATTGTACTGGTCATGGAGTGCCAGGGGCTTTTGTAACTATGCTTGTAAAAGCAGTTGAGAGAGAGATAGTATCAATAATTAAAAATAATAAAGATATGGAAGTGAGTCCCGCTTGGATAATGAGATATTTTAATCGAACAATGAAAATACTTCTAAAACAAGAGACAAAAAATAGCCTTTCAAATGTAGGTTGGGATGGTGGAATTATCTACTATAATAGAAAACAACAGATACTTAAATTTGCAGGAGCAGAAACACCACTATTTTATATTGATACAGATGGAACTTTTAATACAATAAAAGGGAATAGATACTCAGTAGGTTATAAAAAGTGTGATATGGATTATGAGTATAAAGAAACAATTATTGAAGTAAAAGAGGGTATGAAATTTTATTGTACAACAGATGGATACTTAGATCAAAATGGTGGAGAGAAAGATTTTCCCTTTGGTAAAAAAAGATTTGGAAATATTATTAAAGATTATCATACTTACTCTATGTTTGAGCAGGAAGAAATATTTTTATATGAGATGAATAGATATGAAAATATGATTGTAAATAATGATAGAAATGATGATATGACTGTAATATCATTTGAGATAAAAGAACCATCAACATCGCCTGATATAATTTTAGAGTATGATGGAGTATTAACACAAGGTATTATTACTCATTGTATGGATATTTTAGAACATAATATATCAAATATAGGTATATTGGGAAATATCTCAACAATGGCAATAGAACTTACACAAAATATGATGAAATATTCAAAGTCAAAAGATACTGTATGTAGAGATATAAGACCAGCAGGTTTAATATATGTAGAAAAAACAGATGATGATAAATACTATCTAAGAAGTAAAAATATTATATCAATTGAAGATAAAGATAAAATAGAACCAAAACTTCTAGAGATACAAGCACTTGATCAAGATGGTGTTAAAAAAAGATATAGAGAACTTCGAAGATCTGGAGAAAATACACATGAACATGGTGGTGGAATTGGATTTTATGAGATTGCAAAATTTGCACAAAGTATAGAATATAATTTTAAAGCTATAAATAAAGAGAAATTCTCTTTTGAGTTTAGTGCAGTTGTGGTTGCTCGTAAAAAAGAAAAAACAAAGGTATAAAACATGTCAGAAAAAGAAAAAAATATAGATACTGCTGCATTATTAAAAGACAATGAAAGAAAAAGCAGACGACTTGATAAAATAATTAAACAAAGTGATAGACAGCAGTTTGAGATGATTAAACTGAACGAAGAGCTTGATCAATATAAAAATTATTTAGAGTTAAAAGTTGATGAAAAAACAAAAGAGTTAAGAGACTTAAATAAAAACCTTGAACAAAGAGTAAAAGAAGAGGTAGAATCAAATAGAATTAAAGATAAACAACTTAATGATCAAGCAAGATTTGCACAACTAGGTGAATTAATAAGTAATATTGCTCATCAGTGGAGACAACCTCTCAATGCAATAAGTAGTTCAGCAACGGGAATGCAAGTGATGCGAGATATGGGTCTATCTGATGAAGAGGAAGAAAATAAAGCAATTAAAAATATTGCAGATACTACACAAGAATTATCTTCCATTATTAACAACTTTAGAGATTTTGTAAATCAAAAAAATGAAAAAAATGAAGTGATAGTTCAAAACTTATTAAAAACAACAATTGATGTTATCTCCTCTTCATTAAAAAATGATGATTTGCAAATATCAACAAAATTTCCAGATGATGAGATTGAGTTTTATATTAATGAGGGAAGTTTATCCCAAGTAGTTTTAAATATAATAAAAAATTCTCAAGACGCCCTTGTAAAAGTTGAGCAAGAGCAAGAAAAAGAGATTATAGTAGAGATGTATACAGATGATAATAATTTAAAAATAATTATAAAAGATAATGCAAATGGTATTGAACAAGATATATTACCAAAAATCTTTAATCCATATTTTACAACAAAACATCAAAGTCAAGGCGTAGGGCTTGGATTATATATGGTAAGAGAGAGTATGGAAAAACATTTAAACGGAACAGTAGATGTTAATACATCAGCAGAAGGTACAGAGTTTATATTAACACTACAGTTTGAAGTATAGATTTTAGAATCATTACCTAATACTTCTTTTGATACAATAAATTTTTAAAATAAAGGATATAGATGCACAGTAATAAATTAAATAATATGAAATCAGGAATTTCAACTTTTCAAATAATTTTAATAGCCATAATTGGATACTTTTTTGTTTGGCCATATGTTGAAGAAAATTATATATATAAAGATAGCCCAAAATATCTTGTACAGTTTAAAGAAGCAATAGAGGAGTTTTCTGAACAAAAAGATACAGTTAAAAATAGCTATAAAGAAGCATTAGATGCACAATCAAAAGCTAAAGAGGTTAAGTATGTATTTAAGAATGAAAATACAAAAAACTTTATAAGAAAATGGAAAAATGCTGAACGAGAAGTTGTGGTTTTAAGAGAAAAATTTGTTGTATATAAAGATGAAACAGAAAATTTTGTAGATAATCTAGACACTAATCTTGATAAGATTAAAAATGATGAAAAACTTAAAACTAGAATGAAAGAGTACAGCAAAGGCAAAGCTATAAAGATGGCTAATAATATTACTAAAATAGAGAAAAACTTACAATATTTAGAGGGTTCAATATTAAAAGGGAATAATTTAATTATAGCTTTAGAAACAGTTAGTTCATTTAACGAACTAGTTGAAGATGTAAAAGAGTTTGATTCTATTTTAAATACATCAAATGATGTATTTATAGAGATAGATAAACTTGTAAATGAAGGTATAGAAGTTCTAGATAAAGAGATGCAAGAGTAACTATATTTTTAGAGATTTATAACTCTTCCAAAAGGGAGAGTTTGTCTTTCTTTGGGCATAACCCATACAACATCATAAAATGGCTCATCTTCGGGAAACTTACCTAATCCATCTGTAAAATATAACATCAATGTAATATCGTTTATATTTTCATCAATATATTTAAATGTCTCCTCAAAATTTGTACCACCTCCACCTTTTATATTGTACTCTATACTGTCACCTGGATATATGATATGATGCTCATGTACTTTGGCATCAGCAATAAGAAGGTCTATCTCAAAGTTTTCAAACTGGTTTAATATAGACTCGGTTTCACTTAAAAATATTGATAAAAGCTTAGTATCAATTGAACCTGAACTATCTATTGCAATTACTATTTTTACTTTTGTTCCACTTAGTGCTGGTAGTGCGATACCTTGCCATAAGTATCTTTTATTTGGAGGAGATAGAGTATAGTCAAATTTTACAGAGTTTTCAATAACTGTATAAAGTTCATCTCTCCAAGATATTTCACTTTTATTTAGTCTAGGAACTAGTATCTCAATTCCAAGAGGAAGATCACCTTGTAGTTTAGCTTTGTTTAGAAGTTGCTGATTCATATCTGTGATTTCTGCGGGGTCTTCATCGTATTCATTTGTATCAGGCATCTTTTCATATCTTATATTTTCTACCTCTTTGGGTGTATGCTTATCATCATCTATCTCATCTTCAAGAATTTTATAAATAGCTTCACAGCTCATTTCATCAAATTTATCATCATATAAAAGAGCATCGGGAAGTTCAAGACCGTTATTTACTAAAAGTGAATTTATTGCATAATCTTGTGCCATAGTCCAAAGCCATGACATCCTTCCATCTTGTCTATTTTCATATCCTAAAGCTTGATGCATTGCAGAGTTTGTAAGTATAAACTTTAACTCATCATCACCTAAACAATCAATATAATCATCGTTGTATTGGAAAAACTCAGGGTCACTTGTAAAAGTTTGAATATCTTCATTTAGTTTGGATTTTTGAGCAGAGGCAATTGAACCAAAATAGGGCTGCTCTATTAAAAGTAGAGCTTTTGCCTGTTCTATTCTTTTTTTGATATTTATCATAAGTTATATACCTTTTGTCCTTTTTGATAAAAGTACGAGTTTTCTTTGAGTATAAATATAGATCCAAATAGCTGCACTATAGATAATAATTGCCATACATATCCATACATATAATATCTCAACATTAAAAATATTTACTAAGATATATAAAAATATTGTAGGCATAAGTAGTTGTCTATATAAGCTTACATATGGAATGATAAATGGTTCTTTTATACCTTGAAGAGTAGAATTTGATATAAAAATAGTGATAAATGCAAAAAATATGATACTCTCAACTATCACATACTCATATGCCATACTAATAACTTGAGGGTCATTGTCAAACAACATAATTATATATTTTCCAAATATACTAAGTAGTACTACCCCAAGTGCACTCATAATATATCCATATTTTAAAGATTTACTAATAACCTCAAAGATTCTATCATAGTTTTTAGCCCCATAGTTATTTGCGACTATTGAACTAACTGCAGTATTTAATCCTAACATTGGCAAAAGTATAATCTGCTCAACTCTATATCCTATCCCAAAAGCAGCAACTGCTTTATATCCATAGTGTGAAATAAAATACATAATCACCATGGTACCAAGTGACATTGTAAACATATTGATACTCATAGGTAGCGCTTGTCTTAATAGTTTTTTATATATTCTTATATCTGGTAAAAAAAGTTTTGGCATTTCAAAATTAAAAAGTTTAGTTTTGTTTAGTTTATAAAGTATATATGAAAAGGTGATAAACTGTATAAAAATAGTAGCATAAGCAACCCCTTTAAATCCAAAAGCAGGTACAAAACCATATCCATAAATAAATAAAGGGTCTAAAATAAGATTTAGAAAAAAACCGAATACCAGTGTATTTCTATAGCTTTTAGTATCACCTAAAGATATTAAAACTGCATTTGCTCCAAGTCCTAGAAGCATAGGTATCACACCTATTAAAATCACATAGGTATATTGTAAGGCTAACTCAAGGGATTCTCCACTTGCCCCCATCAATGAAAATATATCTTCTAAAAAGATAAAACCAAAACTACATAGTATAGTTGAGACTATAGCTATAAAAGTTAGACCATTGCTTACAAATATCTTTGCTAAAAAATATTTATGTTTCCCTAGTGAGTTTCCCACATGAGCAGTAATAGCAGATGAGAAACCAAAACTAATAGAAAGCAACATAAAAAAAACTACAAAACTATAAGATAAAGCTGTAATAGCAACAGTAGATATCATCCCTACATAAAATGTATCTACTACATTATACATAGTATTAAAAAACATACCAATACTAGATGGTATTGCTATTTGTTTTATAAGTATTTTAATATCTTTAGTTAATAGCTCATTTTTTCTCATTTTGAAATTTATCTATCCTATTAAAAATCTATGTGCATCTACCCATCGGCTCCAAGCAGGCGAACTCTCTACATCTATACTATTTTTTTGCATATCTCTTATTAACATCACTGCAAACTCACCGTTTAAAGTTAATGAGAAGTTTAATACATTTGTTAGGTTTTGAGTAGATAGATTATTTTTTAGTGCATAAACTATCCCAATACACATAGCAAAAAGTGCAGAGTTCTTTGATGGAACTTCTACTTCTATACCATCTATAATATTATTGATATTTGGTAGCTCATCTATAACCTTGCAATAGTTAATAAACTCATTTGAAATATCATAACCAATGGCACCACTTATAACACTTTGTAAAAGTTTAATATCAAGTTTAGATTTTAAAATGTCATCTACAAACTTCCAGCTTCTAGGAGTGGCAAATGATTTATTTCCACTTTTAGGGTCAAACATAAAAAGATCAGTTTGTTTATAACTAAGATAAGAGATGATTCTTTTATCTATGTTTGCTTTATATGCCCAAAGCTTCCAACTCTCAAAATCTATATCAAAGTTTAAGTGAACAAATCTATTCGCTAAAGGTGTAGGCATACGATAAGTTACCCCTCTATCACTTTCATAGTTTCCAGCTGCAATAATAGAATAGTTTTTTGGTAAAGTATATTCACCTATTTTTCTATCAAGTATTAGTTGGTAAGCAGCAGCTTGAATTGTAGGTGGTGCAGAGTTTATCTCATCTAAAAAAAGTATCCCAAACTCTTGGCTTGTCTCATCTGGTAAAAACTCAGGTTTTGCCCAAACTGCTTTTTTCTCATCAGAGTTAAAAAATGGTATACCTCTTAAGTCAGTAGGATCAAGAAGAGAAAGTCGTAAATCTATAAACTTCATCTTTTTTTCTTGTGAAATTTGTGCTACAAGTGAAGATTTACCAACCCCTGGATTCCCCCATACAAATACAGGTATTTGTGAATCAATTAACGCTACTAATGTTTCTTTTAAATCTATTGCTATCATCTTGTATAATCCCTAGGCTATTTCTCGAAAACTCTCTATAAGTTTCATTGTTTGCTACATTTGTGGTGTATCGGTTGTCAACTTGCAGTTGCATCAATATATTTATAGGTGTATTTACATTTTGACTTAATGCCTCATTTAACACATCTTTTTGTTTCTCAAATAAATATTTCAAAATATCTTTTGGTGTTGTTACATTATAGCAAAGAGTTAACTCTATATTTATATCATCCATTAAATTTAATTGTTCAAATATTTCATTATCCAAGCTAATATTATGTGCTATTGCTATATTGTAAACTAAATCATCTTTTTGTAAAAACTCTTTTATTTTATTTTTTGAGCATTCAGTATTTTTTAGTAAGTTAATATTTGCATTATCAATATCATATGTGAAAATTTTATCTATTTGAGTACTGATTAATGAATTGTTTGAAGATAGATAGATAAGTTCTACATCAGTCAAATTTGAGTTTATCAGTATATCAAAAAGTTCATCACTTAAATGACTATTTTTTAATACAACTACTTTTAATATCGTATCATCTAACATTATTTTTATCTTAGAAAGTTCTAAATTGTTTGATTTGATTAAATTTATTGTTATATTTGTATCATTTAATTTAAAAAGTTTATTTACGATGAGGTTATTTATAGACTGATTCGATGATAAAAACTTTAGCTCTTCATAATTATTATCTTTTAGTATCTGCATCATTACTACTTTTGGAGTGTTAGGATTTAAAGCTACGACATCTCTTAAAGTAAGTGGTTGGTCTTGTAAAGCATTTTTATCACTTATTTTAAACGTTGGCATATTAAATATAATCTCTAAAAGTTTACTGTTTGTTGTTTCCAAAGCTGTATAATATATACCAATAGATGAGTGCTGAATATTGTGATTGGATTCAACAAAAGAACAAAATCTACTTACAATTGCAGTTGATATATCACGATTTTCGTTACTTTCATAAAGACCTTCATCTCCCCAATTATAATACTTAAGTAGTGTTACAAATATATCATCACTAAAATATCTATTGTTTAAAAGTTTTATCAATCTATCTTTATCTTTTGATATTTTAATAGCCATAATAATATTATCAATATTAAGCTTTTTACTAAACTCTTTTTCAATATCCTCTATCTTTATAACTTTAACTCCATTAAAAGATAGTTCATAAAACTTATCTTCAAGGTAAACAGGACTCATATATCCTTCGATAATAATATTTGCATCATTAACATCTTCAACCATCATAGCTTCATGTTGTAAAAAATATTTTATAAGTTCATCTTTATCTATCTTTTCACCTCGACCTGAAAAGTAGATGTTTTTATTTTTAAAGTCATTCATAGTAAGTATGATAGCAAATAGGATTTAAATTTTTTTTAAACTTTTAAACTCTATTATATTTTAATATAATTCAAACCCAATCTAAATTTTTTTAAAGTATTTTTTTATACAATTTTAGATATACTTATTGACAATTACTGAATTTTTTTAAAGGATTATTATGCTTTTGACTCCTGGCCCTACAGCCGTTCCTGAGTTTGTTAGAACTGATATGGCTGGTGAAACATTACACCATAGAACACCTGAATTTGAAAATATATTTAAAAATACTAGAGAATTATTATTAGAACTTTTTGATATGCCTGAGTGCGTTATGTTAGCATCAAGCGGTACTGGGGCTATGGAAGCTTGTATCACTAATCTTACACATAAGAAAGCATTGACTGTAAATAGTGGAAAATTTGGAGACAGATTTGGAAAAATTTGTGCTGCTCATAATATCCCTAGCGTTGAGATTAAACATGAGTGGAATACTGCTGCATCTGTAGAAGAGATAGTTGAAGCTATAAAGACTGATAGTGATATTGATGCTATTTTTATACAAGTTTGTGAAAGTGCAGGTGGATTAAGACATCCTGTTGAAGCTATTGCAAAAGCTGTAAAAGATATTAATGCTGATATTACTATAGTAGCTGATGGTATCACTGCTGTTGGTGTTGAAAAAATTGATACTACAAACATTGATGCACTAATTACTGGCAGTCAAAAAGCACTTATGCTTCCTCCTGGTCTTTCTATGATTGGTTTTAGTAATGAAGCAGTTGCTAAAATTGAGTTAAAATCTGCTGGTTATTATTTTAATTTAGCTTCAGAGATTAAAAAACAAAAAACTAATACAACTGCTTATACGGCTGCAACTACACTTATCATTGGATTAGGTTCTATTTTAAAGAGACTAAAAGAGGATGGGTTTGAAAATCTTTATGCTAAAACTGCATTAAGAGCAAAGTCTACAAGAGATGCACTAAATGCAATTGGTCTTGAGGTTTATCCTACAACTCCTGCAAATGCTATGACTACAATCTATTGTGAAGAGTCAAATGCAGTTCGTAAAGTTCTTAAAGAGAAGTTTGATTTAAATATTGCTGGTGGACAAGATCATCTAAAAGGTAAAATCTTTAGAATCAATCATATGGGACTTGTTGCTGATTATGAAGCTGTTTGGGCTGTAAATGCAGTTGAAAAAGCTCTTGATGACTTAGGTATTAGAACATTTGATGGTACTGCTAACAAAGTTTTTATGGAAACTACTTTTGCTAATTAATATATTTATAACTCAAGGAGTTACAAAGTGATTTTTGAACATGAAATTCCAAACGGAAGTAGATTATATTTTGGTACTACAGCTAAAGCTAAAAGAGATTTAGAATATAAAGCTAGTTCTTATCTACAAGCTAATGGTTTTGAAGAGATAGTGACACCAAACTTTTCATACTCTCAGCATCAAAGTATAGATGATGATAAAGAGCTTATAACTTTAAGTGATGAGTCAAACAATATCTTAGCACTTCGTGCAGATAGTACACTTGATGTTGTAAGAATTATTACTAAAAGATTAGGTCGTTCTACAGAGCATAAAAAATGGTTTTATATTCAACCGGTGTTTACGTATCCTGCAAATGAAACTTACCAAATAGGTGCTGAGTGGATTGGATATGACAATATTAGTGATATGATAAACTTAAATTGTAATCTATTAGCTGAGTTAAAGGTAGATGCTTTTGTGCAAATAGCAAATATAAATATACCTATGATAATCTCAAAAGAGTATAACATAGATATAAACTTATTTAAAAATGGTGAGATAGGTTCTCTTTTTGACTTAAATTTAGATTGGTTAACATCGTTAATAAAAGTTACAAATACAAAACAGTTAGAAGATATTATGGATATAATTCCAGCTTGTTTAAAAGAAGAGTGTGAAAAACTTATAAATATTGGAGATGGTGTAGATTATAAAAATGTAACAATATCTCCAATATATTATAGTGCAATGAAATACTATGATAATATATTTTATAGAGTATTAAATGATAAAACAACAATAGCCAAAGGTGGCGGATACAAAAGTAATGGGGTTGACTCTTTAGGGTTTGCTTTATATACAGACAATTTATTAAAAGTAATGGAAGGATAACATAATATGAGCAAATGTGATGTGATAGTTGGAATACAATGGGGTGACGAGGGTAAAGGTAAGATAGTTGATAAACTTGCCCAAGAGTATGATATGGTATGTAGAAGCCAAGGGGGACACAATGCAGGTCACACTATCTGGGTAGATGGTGTAAGATATGCACTTCATCTTGTACCTTCTGGTATTCTAAACCCTAAAGCTGTAAATGTTATAGGTAACGGTGTTGTATTAAATCCTGCTTCAATTATTAAAGAGATGGAACAATTTGAAAACCTAGAGGGTAGAATTTTTATCTCTGATAAAGCACATTTAAATCTTCCATACCACAGTTTAATAGACCAAGCTAGAGAAAAACTTAAAGGTGATGATGCTATTGGTACTACTGGAAAAGGGATTGGACCTGCATATTCTGATAAAATAAATAGAATTGGTCAAAGAGCTGGTGAATTATTAAATCCAGAACAATTATGTAAAAATATTATGAGTTATTTTGAACAAAATAGAGTTATCTTTGATGCACTTGATGTTGTTACTCCAAATGAAACTGAACTATTAGCAGAACTAACTGACTATAATGAAAAAATAGGTAAGTTTATAACAAATACAACTAATCTTGTTTGGGACGCTATTGATGCTGATAAAAAAATCCTGTTAGAGGGTGCTCAAGGTACAATGCTTGATATTGACCATGGTACTTACCCTTATGTAACTTCTAGTGCAACAGTTAGTGCTGGTGCTTGTACTGGTCTTGGAATTGCTCCAAGTGATATTGGTGTGGTTACTGGTATAGTTAAAGCATATACTACAAGAGTTGGTAATGGACCTTTCCCAACAGAAGATTTTACAGATGCTGGTGAAACTATGGCAGATGTAGGAAAAGAGGTTGGAACAACTACTGGTCGTGGTAGAAGATGTGGTTGGTTTGATGCTGTTGCAGTTAGACATGCAAGTAGATTAAATGGTTGTGACCAATTATCTTTAATGAAACTTGATGTTTTAGATGGTTTTGAAACAATTAAAATCTGTGTTGCTTATGAAGTGGATGGGGAAACAATCAATTATGTACCATCAAATATGGACAATATTACACCAATATATGAAGATATAGCAGGATGGGGTAAAGTTGAAGGTTGTAGAGTATATGATGAACTACCAACAACTGCAAAGCAGTATATTGAAAGAATTGAAGAGTTAACAAAAACAAAAGTTGGTATCATATCTACTTCTCCGGAGAGAGAAGATACGATAATCCGTTAAGAAAGAGTGACTAGTTTCACTCTTTTAGGGTTTGAGCCTGAAGTGATGTGTATTTATACACCACGGAAGGGATTAAGATATAAAAAGGATAATATTTTATGAAATTAAAAAAACAACATAGTAGTTATATAGCAAGAAAAATTACAAAAGATTTAATAAATGCAGATTTTGTAGAGGTTAGAAAAGAGAAATCTTTAATAACTCAAGAGTGTGAAAGAATTTTAAATGAAGATATTCAAAAAGAGATAGAACTAGATATTGCAGTTGATGAACTTCTTGAAGATCAAGAGTCAGAGATAGAGTATTATAAAGCAGATTATAGACAACTATTTTGGATGACTAAAAAAAGAATGGCAAATGAGTTTGGGGTAAACCTGAACTTTGAAGATAGATTTTCAAATATTGCACATAATATTATGGATCTATTATATGAAGAGGATTATATTCATTTCATAGTAAATGATAATCAAGTTAAAAATCTAATATCAACTTCAATAAGTGACTTTATTAAAGGTTATGATGAAGCAGATACATTAGCATATGAAAAAATAAAAACATATAAAAGAAAATTGATACCTGGAACTGAAGATTACGATGCGGTATTTAATAGATTGTATGAAGAAGAATTAATAAAAAAAGGCTTAATATAAAAGGGATGGCAATGGAAAATATTTATATATATTTAGAAAACGGAACATATCTAACGGCTAAATCATTTGGGTCATCTGGTACACAAGTTGGGGAGATTGTATTTAATACATCTATGTCAGGTTACCAAGAGATTATTACAGATCCAAGTTATGCTGGACAATTTGTTACATTTACTTCACCAGAAATTGGTAATGTTGGTGTAAATGATAATGATGCAGAGAGTAATAAAGCACATTGTAAAGGTGTATTTGTAAGAGCTTATAACGATGAGTACTCAAACTTTAGAGGTGAAAAATCTCTTGCAACACTTTTAAAAGAGAATGGTACATTAGGTATTTGTGATATTGATACAAGATATTTAACAAAAATGCTAAGAGATAATGGTGCTATGATGATGATAGCATCTACAGAAATTTCAGATATTGATGAGTTAAAAAAACAACTTGAATCATCTCCTCGAATCGAAGATATAAACTATATTGAACAAGTTTCTGCAAAACAAAGTTATATTCATAAAAATGGTGCTTGGAATATGTCAACAATGGCGTATAACAAAGCTCTTATGTCTGATAAAAAAGTTGTAGTTATTGACTTTGGTGTAAAAAGAAACATCTTAAATGAGCTTGTTGAGTCTGGACTTGAAGTTGAAGTAATTCCAAGTGATTTTAATGCAGATGAATTAATAGCACAATATAAAGATGGTAAAATTGGTGGAATTTTTCTAAGTAATGGTCCAGGTGATCCTTTAACTTTAACAAAAGAGAAAGCAGAAGTTCAAAAGCTAATTAATCAAGATATACCTATGTTTGCTATTTGTTTAGGTCATCAAATGTTAAGTATTGCACATGGTCATGATACATATAAACTAAAATTTGGTCAACATGGTGGAAATCATCCTGTTAAAAATACAAAAAATGCAGTTGAAATAACAGCACAAAATCATAACTATAATGTTCCTGATTCTATTGAAGATATTGCAGAACTTACACATATAAATCTATTTGATAATACAATAGAGGGTGTAAAATACAAAAATAAACCAATCTTCTCAGTACAACATCATCCAGAAGCATCTCCTGGTCCACATGAGAGTAAATATATATTTAAAGAGTTTGCTGACTCTATAAAGTAGAAAATCTCAAGGACAACTTTTATGGTTGTCCTTTTTTTATATTAATTGACAAAATAGGAATAATAATGAAAACCCTATACATAATATCAGGAGCAAATGGAAGTGGTAAAACTACTTTTGCTAAATCTTTTTCTTCTATTAATGATCTTTATTTTATAAATGCAGATGAGATAGCAAAAGAGTTAGATAAAGATAATATAACAAAATATAAGATAAAAGCAGGAAAGATATTTTTTAGTGAATTTAAAAATAGATTATCACTTAATATTTCATTTGTGATTGAAACAACTTTATCTGGTAAGTATCTTATAAACTATATAGCAAAAGCAAAAACTTTAGATTATAAAGTATCTCTTATCTATCTATTTTTAGAAAATCCAAATTCAAATATAAGCAGAGTTAAAAATAGAGTTTTAAATGGTGGACATCATATTCCAAAAGATGATATAATACGAAGATATTATAGAAGTAAAAATTTATTTTATAATATTTATAAAGATATGGTTGATAATTGGAGTTTGTATTATAACTCTGATGAGATATTTGAAAAAATAGCAAATAATAAAGAAATATTTGATGATGTGAAATATAATGAATTTATAAAGGATATAGAATGCAATTAGAAAATATGAACATAAGTGATGAGATGATACAAACAATAGGTAATAATGCTGTTAGAGAAGCCCAAAAGAAAAGTTTAGAAAATGGTATCCCAAATTCATATAGTAAAAATGGTGTAATATATTTTCAATTACCTGATGGAACAATAACAATGGATGACCCTTTTGAAAAAGGTGAACTAAAAGAACGACTTGATAAATTAACAAAATAGGAATAATAATGAAAGAAACAATAACATTTATCGGTAATGGTAATATGGCATTATCAATTGCTCAAGGTTTAAAAGAGACATTTAACATTGAGGTTGTAGGTAGAGATAGTGCAAAACTTGATAAATTTGAAAATAGCTTAGGTGTAAAAATTCAAAAGTTTAGTTATGAATCATTTGATATGAGTAATAAAAAAGTTATTCTGTGTGTTAAACCAAACAACATTCAAGAGGTTGGTGCAAGATTAATAGGAACTGCAAAAGAGCTTTATTCTGTATTGGCAGGGACAACTGTATCAATATTAAAAGAGAATATTAAATCAAATTCTACTGTTAGAGTTATGCCAAATTTAGCTGCAAGCGTTGGTGAATCTATGACAACAATGACAGGCGATACGAAACTAAAAATAGAAGCACAAGAGCTTTTTAAAGCTATAGGTAAAACAGTTTGGTTAAGTACTGAAAAAGAGGTTGATATTGCTACTGCAGTTGCAGGTAGCGGTCCTGCTTACTTAGCTTTAATACATGAGGCATTATGTGATGGTGCAGTAAAACAAGGGATGAAAAGAGCAGATGCAATTGAAGTTACAAATGGTCTATTTGGCGGATTTGGGAAACTCATACCTACTATTCATCCTGCAATTTTAAAAGATGGTGTTATGAGTCCAGGTGGAACTACTGCCGCTGGATATAGCGCTTTAGAAGAAAATGGTGTAAGAAACGGATGTATTAAAGCAGTTGAAGCTGCATTTCAAGTTACTCAAAAGTAAGGGAAAAAGATGGAACAATTTTTAAAAGATGCAGCAAATGCAAGTAAAATAATAGCTACTTTAAGTGGTGAGATAAAAAATAAAGTCTTAAATAAGATGGCTGATGCTTTAATAGAAAATATAAGATATATTGAAGAGGAAAATAAAAAAGATATAAGTGATGGAGAGCAAAATAACTTAAGCTCTGCACTTATGGATAGATTATTATTAAATGAAGATAGAATAAATGGTATGGCTACAGCAATAAAAGAGATTGCAAACTTAAAAGATCCAGTTGGGAGAATACTTGATGGTTGGGTTGTTGATAATGGATTGAATATTCAAAAAACTTCTGTACCTATTGGGGTAATTGGTATAATTTATGAAAGTCGTCCAAATGTTACTAGTGATACTGCTGCACTTTGTTTTAAAAGTGGAAATATATGTATATTAAAAGGTGGAAAAGAGGCACAATATAGTAATGCTGCTATTGCTAAAATCTTACAAAAAGTTTTAAAAGAAAATGACTTACCAACATCTGCAATATCTCTTTTACCAGATAGTTCAAGAGAGGGAGTTGCCAATTTAATTAAACAAGATAAGTACGTAGATTTAATTATTCCAAGAGGTGGAGAAGCTTTAATCAAATTTGTTAGTTCAAATGCTAGCGTTCCTGTTGTAAAACATGATAAAGGTTTATGTCATACATATATAGATAGTGATGCAAATATTCAAAAAGCATTAGATGTTTCTTTAAATGCAAAGTGTAGAAGAGTTGGAATTTGTGGAGCAATGGAAACTTTACTAATACATAAAGATATTGCTAATGAAATTTTACCATTATTTGAAGCAAAATTTAAAGAGTTTGATACTGAGTTAAGAGGGTGTGAAAAAACGCAAAGAATAATTGATGTTAATCTTGCTACAACTGAAGACTTTGCTACAGAATATTTAGATAATATTCTATCAATAAAAATTGTAGATAACGTAAGCCAAGCAATTGGTCATATAGGGATATATGGATCAGGACATTCTGATGCAATTATTACTGAGAATTATACTAATGCCGAAGAGTTTTTAAATGGTATAGATTCAGCTTGTGTATATGTAAATGCAAGTACACAATTTACAGATGGTGGAGAGTTTGGATTTGGAGCAGAGGTTGGAATAAGTACCAATAAGTTACATGCAAGAGGACCAATGGGGATAAATGAATTAACAACATACAAATTTAAAATTTATGGAAATGGGCAAATAAGGTAAATATTTAAATAAAATATATTATATATAAAATTTTAAAGGTAATTTTATTTTTTATATGATAAAGTTATTCAAATAAATTTTAGGAGAATTAAAATGGCAGTAATTATTACAGATACATGTATTTCATGTGATGCTTGTTTAGATGAGTGTCCAACTGAATCTATCGTTGATAACGATGAAAACCCAACAGGTGAGGATATTTACTATGTAAATCCAGAAACTTGTGATGAGTGTGCAGAAGCAGGAACAGCTCCAGCATGTGCTGAAGCTTGTCCTACAGAAGCTTGTATCGTTTGGGGAGAAAATCCTACAACAGATGGTGCAGTTGCTGGTGAGGCTTGTATCGAAGAATAGTCTAAACTATTTAAAATATTCTTAAAAAAGGTAGGAGATTAATTTCTCTTGCCTTTTTTTTATTTTTAAGATATAATGCGCAACTTTTAATGTGGTTTTTACCACAACGTTGAGATAAATCATTTAAAAATCTATTTTTTATATGATTTATGAGTAACGGTAAATAAAAATAAAAACAGGAGATATAATGGAACAAACATTATCAATCATCAAACCAGACGCAGTAGCAAAAAATGTAGTTGGTAAGATATTATCAAGATTTGAAGATGCAGGATTAAGAATTGCTGCAACAAAAAAAATCCAATTAAGTCAAGCAGATGCAGAAGCATTTTATGCAGTACATGCAGAGAGACCTTTCTTTGGTGAATTAGTTGAATTTATGATTTCAGGACCAGTTGTAGTAACAGTTCTTGAAGGTGACAATGCAATGGCAACAAACAGAGATTTAATGGGTGCTACTAACCCTAAAGAAGCAGCTGCTGGAACAATCAGAGCTGATTTTGCTGAATCAATTGATGCAAATGCAGTACACGGATCTGATTCTGTTGAAAATGCAACAAACGAAATTAATTTCTTTTTTGCACAAAAAGATATTTGTTAATTATAATTTATTAAAAAAGTAAGTAAAAATCAGTGAAAATTGAATTTAGAAAACTGCCTATAGAACCTACTGAATTTGAAATATCATCAAATTCAGTAAAGTTTTTAGGTACTTTTAGTAAAATTACATCAAATCTAGCAAAAGTAGATACAACTTTACTTGGTAATTGTGATGTAGACTGCTGTAAATGTGGGGCTACACTAAATATTGAACTAAATGAAAAGATTAATTTTTTAGTTAGTGATGGTATTTATACACCAGATAGTAGGGATGATGAAGAAGCAATCGTAATAGAAGTTGAAAATCACATAGTTGATTTTGACGAGATATTACACAGTGAAATTGAATCATTAAATAGCGAGTATTATCTATGTGATACTTGTAAAAACGATGATAAATTTGTAGAAATAGAATATTAAGGATATAAAATGGCAGTACCAAAGAGACGAGTTTCACACTCAAGAAGTGCAAAAAGAAGAACTCACTATAAAATTACATTAAAAAGACCAGTTAAAGATACAGATGGGACATGGAAAATGCCTCATAACGTAAACCCTACAACAGGTGAGTATAACAATAAAGATGCTTAAAATAGCAATTGATGCAATGGGTGGAGACTTCGGTCCTGCTCCTATTGTAGAAGGTGTAATATCAGCACTAAAAAAAGACAGACATTTTACAGCTGTAATGGTTGGTAGAAAAGATGAGCTTTTACCTTTAATTCCTCAAAAATTTGATAGTCGTGTTATTATTCATGATTGTAATGATGTAATAGATATGCATGATCATGCTACTGATGCTTTAAAAAGAAAAGATAGTAGTGCATATATAGCTATAGAACTTGTGCGAAACGGCGAAGCAGATGCTTATGTTAGTGCAGGACACAGTGGTGCTTCAATGAGTTTAGCAACACTTAGAATAGGAAGAATTAAAGGTGTAAGCAGACCTGCAATTGCTACATTAATGCCAACAGTAAATGGGACAACTTTAGTTCTAGATGTTGGTGCAAATGTTGATTGTGATCCAAATAACTTAAAAGAGTTTGGTATCATGGGGCAAGTTTATGCAGAGGATGTACTTGGAATTGATAACCCTTTAACAGGATTATTAAGTAATGGAGAAGAGGAATCAAAAGGTAATGAAGTGACAAAAGCTGCTTTTAAACTTTTAGAACCACTTCCTAATTATGTTGGTAATGTTGAAGGTAGTGATATTTTTAATGGAACTGTTGATGTTGTAGTATGTGATGGATTTATTGGAAACATTATGCTAAAAACAGCAGAGGGTGTAGCAGATACTATTGGTAAAATTATAAAAAATAATTTGCGAAGATCATTAGTTTCTATTACAGGTGCAGTTTTAATGAGAAAAGTTTTTAAAAAACTTAAACTTAAAGTTGATTATGCAGAGTATGGTGGAGCACCATTAATTGGTGTAAAAGCGCCTGTTATTATTGCACATGGAAAATCAAATGCAAAGGCTATGACAAATGCAATTTTTCAAGCTATAGCTGCTGCTGACTCTAATTTAAATCTTCATATTGAAGAAAAACTAAAAGAATTCAAGGACTAGCCAATGTATGCAACTTTTAGATCTATTGGTGCTTATATACCTGATGAGATTCGTTCAAACCAATGGTTTATTGATAGAATGGATACTACAGATGAGTGGATTACAAAAAGAACAGGTATAAAACAAAGACGAATAGCTTCTGAAGAAGAAAATACAAGTGATTTAGGGGCAAAAGCTGGTCAAGTTGCAATTGATCGAGCTGGTTTAAAGAATGAAGATATTGACTTAATTATTTGTGCGACTATTAGTCCAGATTATATGTGTATGCCTTCAACTGCATGTTTAATCTCTGAAAAATTAGGTATAAAAGATATTATGGCACTTGATATTAGTGCTGCTTGTACTGGATTTATCTATGCACTTAGTGTTGCTAAAGCATTTATAGAGTCTGGTATGAAAAAAAATGTACTTATAATTGGTGCAGAAAAATTAAGTAATATAGTTGATTATACAGATAGAACTACATGTATGCTTTTTGGAGATGGTGCTGGAGCTGCTGTTATAAGTCTTACGCAAAATAAAGAAGAAGCTATAGTTGATGTGAACTGTAGTTCTGATGGAAGTCAAAAAGATCTTCTTTTAACACCAGGTATACAAAGTGGTGAAGCTACATTTATGCAGATGAAAGGGAATGAAACTTTCAAAATTGCAGTTAGAACACTTACATCTGATGTTCAAAAAATTATGGCAAAAAATGGATATAAAAATGAAGATATTGATCTTTTTGTTCCTCATCAAGCAAACTATAGAATTATAAAAGCAGTTGGTGATGCCTTGAAATTTGAAGATAAGCAAAAGGTTTTAACAGTTGATAAGTATGGAAATACTTCATCTGCTTCTATCCCTATGGCAATTAATGACTGCTATGAAAGCGGAAGATTATCTAATGGTCAAACAATATTATTAGATGCATTTGGTGGTGGACTTACATGGGGTTCTGCTATCGTTAAGTTTAACGGTTAATAATCACTTATTAACCACCTCTATACTCTTTATATAAAAGAGTTTCAAATATAATCAAATAAATATTTCACAAATATTATCAAAAAAAATAACTCTTTCTTAAGTCTACAATTGTTAAAATCTACTATAAATATATAATAAATAAGGTACTTAAAAGTAATGAATTATAAAGAAGAGATAGTAAGATTAAAAAAAGAGTTAGATGTAACTATTGTTGCTCACTTTTATCAAAAAGATGAAGTTTTTGAGATGGGTGATATTGTTGGTGATAGTTTAGAATTAGCAAAAAGAGCAATGGAATGTGAATCTGAAAATATCATTTTTTGTGGTGTTGGATTTATGGGTCAAAGTGTAAAAGTACTAGCACCTCAAAAAAGAGTGATGATGCCAAAAATTGCATGTTGTGCAATGGCTAAGATGATTGATGTTGATTATTACAATATGAATTTAAAAATACTTAATGAAGCTGGTATTGCAAACGAAGATATACTTCCAATCACATATATAAACTCATCTGCAGAGGTAAAAGCTGAAGTTGGAAAAATGGGTGGATATGTTTGTACAAGTTCTAATGCCTTTAAAATTATAAATAGAGGTCTAGAAAGTGGTAAAAAAATATTTTTTGTACCAGATAGATGTCTTGGGCAAAACTTTGCAAAACAAATAGGTCTTAAATCTGCTGTAGTAGGTATAGACGATATTGAAGATGTAAAGAACGCAGATATTATATGTTTTAATGGTTTTTGTTCAGTACATCAGCTATTTACACCTGAAGATGTTGATTTTTATAAAGAAAAATATCCGGATATTTTAGTAGCAGTCCATCCTGAGTGTGACCCTGCTGTTTGTGATAAAGCTGATTTTGTAGGAAGTACTTCTCAACTGATTAAATATATCACACAAGATATATCAGAAGATCAAAAAGTAGTTGTAGGAACTGAGTTTAATATGGTAAATAGACTTAGAGATAAAAATACATATATTTTAAGTTCTACAAAACCAGAATGTCCAACAATGAATGAAACGACACTTGAAGATTTATATAATACATTAGTGTCAATAAAAAATGGTACATATGATAATGAAATTACAATAAGTGAAGATGTAGAAAAATATGCAAAAATTGCTTTAATGCGAATGTTAGAGGTGTAGGTTATGGGTATAAATATTAGAAAATTTGTAAAAAATGCAATTGTTGAAGATAATGGTAGAGGTGATCTGTTTTTTGATATAGCACCAAAAGGTAGATTTTCAGCTAGAGTTATTGCAAAAGATGATGGTATATTAGCTGGTGTTAAATATGCAAAGGTTTTAGCAAGAGCTGAAAAATTTGATTGTAAATTTTTAATCAAAGATGGAGAAAAAGTAAATAAAGGTGATATAATTGCCGAATTAGAGGGTAAAGCTTCAATTCTTTTAAGTAGTGAAAGAACTTTTTTAAACTTACTTCAACATGCGTCAGGAATTGCAACTAGTGCAAATAGTTACGCTAAACTTCTAGAGGGCAGTGAAGTTGTACTTTTAGATACAAGAAAAACAAGACCACAGTTAAGAAACTTTGAAAAATATGCATCAAGAGTTGGTGGAGCAATTAATCATAGGCTTGGGCTTGATGATTGTTTAATGTTAAAAGATACACATCTAAAAACTATAGACAATTTAAAAGAGTTTGTAAAAAAAGCTAGAAAAAGAATATCTTGGGTAACTAAAATTGAGATTGAATGTGAAACTTTTGAGCAGGTTCAAGAAGCAATGGATGCAGGTGCAGATATTATTATGTGTGATAATATGACCCCTTCTCAAATTAGAGAAGTAGCTGATTTTAGAGATGAAAAATATCCACATATTTTATTAGAAGCTAGTGGAAATATAACACAAGATACAATTCAATCATATCTAAAAAGTGGAATTGATGCTATTAGTAGTGGTTCAATTATACATCAAGCTACTTGGCTAGATTTTTCAATGAAGTTTGACTAGGATATAATAATATATAAAAAAGGGAAAGTTATGAAACGAATATTCAAAAGTATATTTTTAGTTTTATTTATATCAATATTTTTTATTGGATGTAGTGATAAAAAAGAAGAAGAGATAAAAATTGGTTTTATAGCTGGTCTTAGTGGAAAATATTCTAGTTTAGGTATAAGTGTAAGAGATGGCTTTACCTTGGCTTTTGAAGAGATTGACTATAAGATAAATAATAAAAAAGTTAAAATAATTCAAAAAGATGACAAACAAGATGAAAATGAAGCAAAAAAAGCAATAGAATTTTTCATTAAAAATGATATTAAACTAATTATTGGAAATACAACTAGTTCAATGACAAAGATATCTCTTCCTCTAATTGCAAAACAAAAAGATAGTTTAATGATATCTGCTACTGCAAGTAGTAGTGCATTTTCAGGAAAAGATGATAACTTTATTAGAGTTCAAGTTGATAACTCACCTAAGAGATATAAATCATTAGCTAAAATATTACTTCAAAATAAATATAAAAATATTTTTTTTATTTATGATGCTAAAAATCAAACATATTCAGATGATTATGGTATCACTTTAGAAGATGTTATAATTAAGCAAGGTGGTAATAAATATGTGGCTAAAGTTGATTTAAATGAACCTTATGAAGGTATTTTAAAAAAAATTAAAACAACTAAACATGATCTTATTTTAATTGTAGGTAATGCTGTAGATAGTGCAAATATAATACAATATTTAAGAATTAATAAAATAAATACAAAAATTTTAGGCTCAGGTTGGGCAAAAACTAATGATTTTATTACAAATGGTGGAGCGTTCGTTGAGGGTGTTTTATTTAGCGAGGGGTATGATGATGGGTCACAACATAAAAACTATTTGAGTTTTTCAAAAAAATATAAAAAAAGATATAACACATTACCATCTGTATTTGCAACACAAGGGTATGAACTTGCACAGATATTAATAAAAAATCTTAAAAAATCTTCAGATCTATCAACATTAAAAGAAAGAATTCTTTCTATCAACAAATATGATGGATTACAAGGTGATATAGTCTTTGATAAATATGGAGATGTTATGAGAGAGTTTTTTATGATGGAAGTAAAAAATAAAAAATTTGTAAAAATAAATCAGTAATATATGAAATTCAAAAGTTTAAAATCTAATATATTATTATATTTAATTCTATTTACAACTATCCCTTTAGTTGTAGGTACTTCATTTGTATTATATCAGATGTACAAATCAAAAGAGGAGTCTTTATATTATAAACATCAACAAATATTAAATCATGTTATAATTGAATCAGATAATATAATTAAAAATATTGAATATTTGGGTGAATATGTAAAAGATAGATATCCAATTAAAAAGAATGCATTACTTAAAGGACTTACAAGAGTACAAAAAAATATAAAAACTATTTTAATTTTAGATAACAATGGAATACTAAAAGATTTTGGATCATCAATTAAAACTAGATTATATAAAGGGTATGATTATTCAAATATGAAATATTTTAAAGCTATAGAAGGTGGAAATCAGAGTTATTGGACTGAGGTGTTTTTATCTCATGCTACAAGTTTGCCTTCTATTGCATATTCTTTACGAATAGATAAAAATACTATAGCTATTTTGGTTGTTGATCTTAGTATTTTAAATGATTTTGCTAAAAAATTTAATAGTTTAGATAAATCATCAATGATTCGAGTGCTTGATAAAAATGGTATTTTTATAGCAAATCCTGATAAACCAGAAACAGTATCACAAAGAAAAACTATAAATGGTTCAGATATCCAAAAAAGATTCTTATCTAAAGATTTTAAAAATAAACAGATCATATTTGATGGTATAACTGGTGAAAAGAATATTGGTATATATGGAACTACAGAAAAATTAAACTGGACTGTTATTGTAAGAGAGAGATATGATTTTTTATTTGATAGTTTTAATACACTTATATTCTTTATTATATTATTTATAGTCGCATTGATGGTTATATCTATCTATTTTTCATTAAGATTATCAAAATCAATTTTAAAACCGTTGAATATTATGAGTCAAAATATGGATGATATAGCACATGGAAAAGAGATAAAAAAAATTGAAAATGTAAACTATAGTGAACTTGCTTTATTAGCTTCAAATTTTTTAATTATGGATGAGAAGATTAAAAATAGAGAAGAGCTAAATAGAAAAAAAGATAAGCAAATATATGATTCTGCAAAAATGGTACAAATGGGTGAGATGATTGGAAATATTGCACATCAGTGGAGACAGCCATTAAGTTTAATTAGTACATCTGCTAGTGGAATGAAAATACAGAAAGAGTTCGATATATTAGATGATGATAAGTTTAATGATTATTGTGATTCGATACTTAGAAGTGCAAATTTCCTATCTGAAACTATTGATACTTTTAGAGATTTTATAAAAGAAAAAAAAGAGTTAAAAGAGGTTGTCCTTCAAGATAGAATTGATGGGGCATTAAACATTATATCAAGCTCCTTAAATAATAATTTTATAAAACTTGTTAATAATATTAATCATAGTAAAAAGATAAAAATAAAAATGACTCTTGGTGAATTGTCACAAGTAATTATTAATATTATAAATAATGCAAAAGATGTATTGGTTGATAAAAAGATTGATGATCCATATATTAAAATAGGGTGTACAGTAGAAGAAGATGTTGCAGTAATTACAATAGAAGATAATGGTGGAGGAATTCCATCTGAAATAATACCAAAAATATTTGATCCATATTTTACAACAAAGCATCAAACTCAAGGTACAGGTTTAGGCTTACATATGAGTTATAAAATAATAACTGAAAGTTTAGGTGGTAAACTATATGTAGAAAATACTAACATTGGTGCAAAGTTTTTTATAGAATTACCAATAAATAATGAAAAGTAAAATAACATATTTACCAAAGGAACAGCTTGTATAAAATTGCACTAATACAACAAGAATATAATAACTCTAAATCTGAAACAATAAACTCTACAGTTTTGCAAATAAATGAAGCCGCTAAAAATGGAACTAAACTTGTGATACTTCAAGAGTTACATCAAACACATTATTTCTGCCAAAATGAAAATGTTGATAGTTTTGATTTAGCAAATAATTATGAAGATGATAAAAAGTTTTGGTCAAGTGTAGCAAAAGAAAATAGTATTGTTTTAGTAACTTCTTTATTTGAAAAAAGAGCAGCAGGTCTTTATCATAATACAGCAGTAGTATTTGATATTGATGGTAGTATTGCAGGTATGTATAGAAAGATGCATATACCTGATGATCCAGGGTTTTATGAAAAATTTTATTTTACACCTGGTGACCTTGGTTTTGAGCCAATAACTACAAGTATTGGAAAACTTGGTGTTTTGATATGTTGGGATCAGTGGTACCCAGAAGCTGCAAGATTGATGGCTTTAAAAGGTGCTGATATACTTATATATCCTACTGCAATAGGTTGGTTTGACTCAGATGATGAAGATGAAAAGAAAAGACAGCTTGATGCTTGGATTGCAGTTCAAAGAGGACATGCCGTAGCAAATGGATTGCCAGTTGTTACAGTTAATAGAGTTGGTTTTGAAGCAGATGATAGTGGAGTATTAGAAGGTACACAATTTTGGGGTAACTCTTTTGTTTTTGGTGCGCAAGGTGAGTATTTAGCACAAGCATCCAATGATAAAGAGGAGATACTGTATGCTAATATTGATTTACAACGAAATGAAAATGTTAGAAGATGGTGGCCATTTTTAAGAGATAGAAGAATTGAAAACTATGAAGAGATTACAAAAAGGTATATAGACTAAAATGAATTTACAAGAATATAATAACAAATTATTTCTATTATCAAAAGAAGCAGAAGAATATTGTTATTTAAATGCAGATGAAGAGTACGAGGTATTAGAAAAATTATTTGATATAGTTTATAAAAGTGGTACACTAAATATAATAACTTTGCAAAAAGAGATACAAGATGAGTATAAATTACTTTTATTTAAAACTCTTACTCAAATATCCGGGACATTGGCTTTTTTAGTTATCCAAATACTTGCAGCAAATAATATAATGGGTAAAAATGATTATAGTAAAAAAGATATCTATATTGAAAAAAAATGTGGAATTGCTATCAATCACTTAAGAGCGCCAGTTACTGTAGTATCAGGGGAAAAGTGTGATGGTGGTTACTTATTAAATGGATTATTAACTTGGGCAAGTGGATATAAGATATTTGATACTTTACTTATTGGTTTTCATTTTGATGGTTATGAACTTGAAGCTATGGCATTATTTAGAAATAGTGATAATTTTTCTATAGGACAAGCAGATAAAACATTTGTTGGAAATGGCTTAAATACAGTAAATATAGAATTGAAAAACTATTTTGTAAAAGATGAAGATATTGTCTCATCTCAAGTTATGGGTAATTATACAAAAGTTAAATCTGCTTCAAAAACAGTCCATTTTTGTATTTATGGTATAGGAATAAATGCTATAAAAAATATTGAAGATGAACAGTTTAAAAAGGGTGCTTTTAAAAAACTTGAACAAATAAAAGATATGTTTATGGGTTCAAATGATTTGGAAGAATTAGATAACTTATGAATTGAACTTTTTTTAACAGTACAAGATATAGTAACTACCGCTATGGTTTTAAATGGTGGTAAGTCAATACTTAGCTGTTCTATTTTTCAAAGATTATATAGAGAGCTTATAATGTTTAATTCCAACGGATTAAATGATAGTTTAAAATCAATATTTAAAGAGAGATTTTTAGTCAAAAATTAGTAGTGAATAAAATTTAATTTAATAAATGTTAAAATAATACAAATAAGGAGTGATATATGAAGTTTACAGGAACAAATGTTTTAGTTACAGGTGCAAGTAAAGGTATTGGAGCCCAAGTTGCAAAAGAATTAGCAACTTATGGTTTAAAAGTTTGGATTAATTATAGAAGTAAACCAGAGTTGGCTGACGCTGTTATGGATGAGATCAAAGCAAATGGTGGAGAAGCTGCTGTAATTAAAGGTGACGTGTCTGTTGAATCTGATTGGGCAGATATGATTAAAGTAATTGTTGATAGTGATGGAGCTTTATCATATTTGGTAAATAATGCTGGTATTACT
The DNA here is from genome assembly GCA_965603755.1 of uncultured Arcobacteraceae bacterium. Taxonomy (GTDB): domain Bacteria; phylum Campylobacterota; class Campylobacteria; order Campylobacterales; family Arcobacteraceae; genus JAIOSF01. Next base: position 11,282 of record CBFDEF010000001.1, on the reverse strand, counting down.
AAAGATAAGCTTGCAATAAGAATGTCTGTGGATGATTTTGATGATGTTATAAATGCAAATCTAAAGTCAACATTTATTGGGTGTAGAGATGCTTTAAAAACAATGAGTAAAAAGAAGTTTGGGGCAGTTGTAAATATCTCTTCAATTGTTGGTGAGATGGGAAATCCAGGTCAAACAAACTATTCTGCTTCTAAGGGTGGAGTAAATACAATGACTAAAGCATTTGCCAAAGAGGGAAGTGCTAGAGCGATTAGATTTAATGCTGTAACTCCTGGTTTTATTAGAACTGATATGACTGATGAATTAAAGCAAGAGGTAAAAGATGAATACACAAAAAATATACCACTTAAAAGATTTGGTGAAGCAAAAGAGGTAGCTGATGCAGTTGCATTTCTTTTAAGTGACCACTCAACATATATTACAGGTGAAATTTTAAAAGTTAATGGTGGATTATACGTATAAATTTAAAAAGAAAATTTTTAAATAAACTATGATATAATGATGTGAAATTTAATAAAAGGAAGACAAATGTTAGAAAAAGTAAAAGCAGTTGTAGTAGAGCAATTAGATTGTAATGCTGAAGAAGTAAAAGAAGATTCAAAGTTTATAGAAGATTTAGGTGCAGATTCACTAGATGTAGTAGAGTTAGTAATGGCTTTAGAAGAAGAATTTGATATTGAAATCCCAGATGAAGATGCTGAAGGTATTTTAACAGTTGCTGATGCACTAAAATATATCGAAGACCATAAATAGTCTTTGATTCTTAGAGAGGATGATGTTTTCATCCTTTTTAAATTTACTAGATTAAACAAAATTTAAATATAGATTTAGTTTTTGTTTAGTTTATAATATAAATATATAATAATATGGAGAGATAATAATATGCAAAGAGTTGTAATAACTGGTATAGGTATGATAAATTCACTTGGACATAATGTTGAAGAATCTTTTAAAGCGATTGCTGATGGTCAAACAGGAATTGATACAATTAGCTTATTTGATGCATCTACTTTTTCTGCACAAATTGCAGGTGAGGTAAAAGATTTTGATCCTGCTGCTATTTTAGGTAAAAAAGAGGCTAAAAAAGCTGATAGATTTATTCAATTAGGTATCCATGCTTCACAAGAAGCTATGGAAGATGCTGGAATTATAGTTGACAATAAAGTAAGTGATGAAGTGGCAGATAGTTTTGGTATTGTTTCTGCATCTGGTATTGGTGGATTACCAAATATTCAAAAAAATTCTGTGATATGTGATACTAGAGGTCCTGGTAAAATTTCTCCATTTTTTATCCCTTCATCTTTAGTAAATATGCTTGGTGGATTTGTATCTATTCAACATAATCTAAAAGGTCCAAATATCTCTGTTGTAACTGCTTGTGCTGCAGGTACACATGCAATTGGTGAAGCTTATAAAACTATTGTTTTAGGTGGAGCAGATAAAATGCTTGTTATTGGTGCTGAGTCTGCTGTATGTGGTGCTGGTGTTGGTGGATTTGCTTCAATGAAAGCATTATCAACTAGAAACGAAGACCCTAAAACTGCTTCAAGACCATTTGATAAAAATAGAGATGGTTTTATTATGGGTGAGGGTGCTGGTGCATTAGTAGTTGAGACTTTAGAATCTGCTCAAAATAGAGGTGCTAAAATTTATGCTGAAGTTATAGGATTTGGAGAAAGTGGTGATGCAAATCATATTACAACTCCAACTATGGATGGTCCATTAAGAGCTATGAAAGCTGCATATAATATGGCAAAGAAAAATAATGGTGGAGAGTTAAAAGTTGATTACGTAAATGCACATGGTACATCTACACCAGTTAATGATAAAAATGAAACTGCTGCATTGAAAGAGTTATTTGGAGGAGCCCAAAATTGTCCTCCTGTAACATCTACAAAAGGTCAAATTGGACACTGTTTAGGTGCTGCTGGTGCGATTGAAGCTATTATTGCTATTAAAGCTATGGAAGATGGTATTATTCCTCCAACAATTAATCAAATAGAATCTGATGAAAATTGTGATTTAGATTATGTTCCAAACTCTTCTAGAAAAGCTGATTTAAATGTTGTAATGTCTAACTCATTTGGTTTCGGTGGAACTAACGGTGTTGTGATTATGAAAAAGTTCGAGAAGTAGGAAATAAAGATGGCAACATATTTAGATTTTGAAGAGGGTTTAAAAAAAATTGAAGATGATATTATTGTTGCAAAAACAAAAGCAGATGAATATGCTGTATCAATTTTAGAAAAAAAATTAGAATCAGAAGTTGAAAAGACATATTCAAATCTTACTGATTTCCAAAAGTTAAAGTTAGCAAGACATGCTGATAGACCTTATGCACTTGACTATATTCGTGGTTTAATGAGCGATGCTTATGAGATACATGGAGATAGACATCTAGCAGATGATCAAGCAATTGTTTGTTATCTTGGTAATATAGGTGATCAAAAGTGTGTAGTTATAGGTGAGCAAAAAGGTAGAGGTGTTAAAAATAAAATCAAAAGAAATTTTGGTATGCCAAATCCTGAAGGTTATAGAAAAGCTTTAAGAGCAGCAAAATTAGCAGAGAAGTTTAATCTACCTATTTTATTTTTAGTTGATACTCCAGGTGCTTATCCAGGTATTGGGGCAGAAGAGAGATCTCAAAGTGAAGCAATAGCAAGAAACCTTTTTGAACTAAGTGATTTAGATACAAATATTATCTCTGTTGTTATTGGTGAAGGTGGCTCAGGTGGTGCTTTGGCAATCTCAATAGGTGATAAACTTGCTATGATGAGATATAGTGTTTATTCTGTTATTTCACCTGAGGGTTGTGCTTCAATTCTATGGAAAGACCAAGCAATGGTAGAAACTGCAACTAATGCACTAAAAATTACTTCTTTTGATCTTAAAGAGGCAGATTTAATTGATGATGTTATAAATGAACCATTAATAGGTGCACATAGAGATAAAGAGAATGCAATAAAAGCACTTGGAGATTACTTTTTAGATAGTATAAAAGAGTTAGAATCTTTAAGTAAAGATGAAAGAGATCAAAAAAGATATGACAGACTTATGTCACTTGGAAGTTTTGCATAAACTTCTCAAGTATTAGCATCTTTACCTTATGGGTATAAAAACAAGAATATCAAAAAAACAACTACCAAAGAGATATCAAAAATATAACTTAATAGAAACAATAGATGGCATAACTGACAGTGTATATCTACTTGACAATATTTATGTTTTAAAAGTATTTGAAAATCAAAAAAAACAACAAATTCTAAATGAACAAAATTTATTAAATAAATTAGAAAATTTAATAGTACCTAGAGTTGTTGATATATTTACAATTGATGGTAAGTACGCAATAGTATATACTCAAATTATTGGTAATAGTATAAAAAATCCTGATATAGAAGATATCAAACAAATAGGGACATTTTTAAAGAAACAGCATTGTATAACCAAAAATGAGAAATCATCAAATACAAAACTATATAAATATAAAAGAGTTAAAGAGTTAATTAAATTATCAAAAAATAATAAACTTTTAGAATATTTTTTAGATATAAAAATAGAGTTGAAAAATGACGGTATTATACATGGAGATATGTTTACTGATAATGTAAAGTTTAAAGATAATAAGATTATGGGTGTTTATGATTATAATGAAGCTTGTGAGGGTGATTTTTTATTTGATTTAGCTGTTGTTGCAATATCTTGGTGCTTTGATGAAGAGGTACTTAATAATGAAAAATTAGATATTTTGTTAGATACTTATTGTATAGATATAGAAAAAATAGAGTTTATAGAGTATATGAAATATGCCTTAATATATTATGCAACTACAAGATATATAAATAGTTATAATAGCGATGAACTAATTAATAAATTAGAAAGTATAAAAAGTAGCGAAAAGGATTGGTATGGAGATTAGTTTTTCACATGGCGGCGATGTAAAATTATTTGCAAAAGATCAAAATTGTACTATAGAAGAGGTTATTGATTTATCATCAAATATAAACTTTATAAAACCAGATATAGATGTTGATTTTAATAATCTTGATATATCTGCTTATCCATCTTATGAAGATTTATATTCTAGTATTGCTGAACTCTATAATGTAGAGCCAAATCAGATAGAACTATTTAATGGTGGAAGTAGTGCAATATTTTCTTTGTTTAGAACTTTTGATACTAAACATTGTTATATATACTCTCCTGCATATTTAGAGTATAAAAAGGCAGCAATAAAGTTTGACTATACAATAGATTATATAAATAGATTTATAGAGCTTGATAAAGAGATATTACCAAACTCTCTTGTAGTATTTGTAAACCCTTCAACACCTGATGGTACTTTTTATGATATTGATAATCTTATGAGAATGTGGATTGATAAAAACTGTACTATTTTAATAGATGAGTCATTTTTAGATTTTACATCATTTCAATCTATTATAAAATACCTTGAAACTTATGATAAACTATATATATTAAAATCAATGACAAAGTTTTACAGTAGTGCTGGGATAAGAGTAGGGACAATAATCTCTTCGAAAAATAATATTGAAAAACTAAAAGAGTTTGAACCTATGTGGAAAATATCACAGTTTGATCAAGAGTATATAAAAAGTGCTATTAAAGATAAAAACTTTATAAAAATATCAAAAGCTATAAATATTAGAAATAAAGAGTTATTAACTAAAGTTTTAAATGGAAGTAAATATATCTCTCATATCTTACCATCTAGTGCAAACTATGTTTTAGTACAACTAAAAGATATAAAAGCAAATCAGTTTCAAGAGTTACTAAGCCCTTACAATATTATGATAAGAGATTGTTCTAACTTTGACTTTTTAGATGATAGCTTTATACGAGTTGCAGTTAAAAGTGAAAAGAGTATAAATAGTTTGAAGATTGCACTCAAGAAAATTTAAATAAGCCTATTATTAAACATCTTTCTTGTAGAATACTAAATATTATTTAATACACTTAAAGCTAGTGTAATAAAATTTTGAAATAATATTAATGGAGATTTTTATGAGATTAATAATACTTGCTACTATACTGTTTTCAAATATATACGGAAACAATCAAATCACGATAGGAACAATAGATAGTGAACCAAAAGAGAAGATATATAAATTTCAAATATTAGCTGATTATCTGCAGAAAAAACTAATGAAAAAAAATACAAAAGTAAATGTAGAGATTGCAAAAGATATAAGTACAGCAGTTCAACTTATAAATAGAAAAAAAATGGATATATACATAGATAGTGTTTATCCCACACTTCTTGTCCAAAAAGATACAGATATGACTACTGCATGTAAAAGATGGAAAAAAGGTAAAGAGGGTTATAAAAGTTTTATTTTTACAAAAAAAGATAGCGATATAGAAAAAATAAGTGACTTAAAAGGTAAAACTATAGTTTTTGAAGATAAATATTCAACATCAGGATATTATATTCCTAAAAAGGCAATCTTAAATGAAGGATTGATTTTATCAGAATATTGGAAAAGTGACAGTGTAAACTTTATATTTTCAAAGAGCGAACAAAATAGTGTAGCATGGGTGATGTTTGGAAAAGCAGATGCTGCAGTTTTGGATGATAAATCTTTTAAATCTCTTGATCAAAATCTTTTTAAAGTGATATACAAATCGCAACTTATCCCTAGACATCTTGTATCATTTTCAAAAAATATAAACGAAGATTTAAAAACTTATATTTTAAATATCTTATATGATATGGACAAAGAAAAAGAGGGTATTGAAGTATTAAAAAAATTCTCAAAGACAAAAAAGTTTTCACCTATAACAATAGAAGATAATAAAATAGTTAAAGGTCTATAGTGAGTAGATTCTATAGTGTAAAGTTTAAGTTATTTTACTTAATATCAATTATATTTTCAATATTTGTAGGTATCGATTCTTATTTTGATATATATGAAAATAATAAGCAGCATGTAAAATATTTGTCTAATTTAAATAAAAGCACGGCAAAGCTTATAGAAAGAAATACTAACAGTGATCTTTACAATTTAAATTATACTAAAATAAAAGATACTCTTAGTAGTTTTGATAATGAATATATTGATGATATATTCATATTAAATAAAAAAGGTTATATCTTTGCACAAAGAGATATGGATAAGATACAATTTAAACAATATGAAGGTTTTAATGATTTAAAAAACCATTCAATTAATAAATCAAATATTTTTTATAAAGATATTAGCTTAGGAACTAAAGAACTTGGATATTTGATAATTAAAAATAATATTGAGTTATTTAATAAAGATAAAGAAGATTTACAAAAGCAGGTTATTTTTAGATTAGCAATATCTTTATTGATTATATTTGTTGTATCTTATATTCTGTCATATATAATAGTAAGACCTATAAATAAAATAATTAATAAGCTCAAGACGACAAAGGAAAATGAAAGATTAAATATAGACCATGTTAAAAAAGATGAATTTGGATACCTTTCAAAAGCAATTGAAGATGCATATGAAAAACTATATTATTTAAATAAAGATTTAGAAGATAAGGTTGAACTAGAGGTTCAAAATAGTAAAGATAAAGATATAATACTTGAAAAACAAGCTTTAAGAGCCTCTTTGGGTGATATTATAGATATTGTTGCTCATCAATGGAAACAGCCTCTAGGGGTAATAAGAGCAAGATCTCATGAGCTGGTAATATTATCACAGATTCAAGAGCTTACAAATGATGATATATTAAAATCTTCCCAAGAGATAGATAAAGTAATTGAACATTTAGTTGAAACATTAGATGAGTTTAGAAGTTTTTTTAGAGACAATAAAATAACTACAAATGTTCTATTAAAGGATATTATTGAATCAAGTTACACTTTAATCAAAGACGATATTTCACTTAGCAATATAATTATTACTATAACAGGTGATTTAAATGCAAAAGTAAGTGTTATACCCGAAGAGTTTAAGCATGTAATAATTAATCTTATTGGAAATACAAAAGATGCGTTTGTAGAACATGATATTAAAAATAGAAATATAGATTTTAATATTTTAATAAATAAAGATAAAGCAATCTTAAAAGTATGCGACAATGCAGGTGGAATCCCACAAAATATAATAAAAAACATATTTGATGTGAACTTTACAACAAAAAGTGATGACAAAGGTACGGGGATGGGACTTTATATGTCAAAAATGTTTTTAGAAAAAAGAGAAGCTACAATAAGTGTTGAAAATACCAAGGATGGTGCTTGTTTTATAATAACACTTCCTTTGTATATGCCTTAAAATAACTCCAACATCTTAACAACTTCATCTACCTCAAAACACTTTAAATTAGTTTTTAATGTTGGCTTTTGTGCAATTATCGCTTTTGTGATACCTTGAGAAGAAGCTTCTTTTAGTCTGGTCTCCATACTGTATACATCTTTTATCTCTCCAGTTAAACTAACTTCACCTATAAAAATTGATTCTTTTGATATAGGGCGATTTCTAAAACTACTAATAATAGCAGCAACCACCGCAAGGTCACATGAACTCTCTTTTACTTTTATACCACCACTTATATTTATAAAAACATCATAAGCATTTAAAGGTAGGTCAAGTTTTTTCTCAAGCAAGGCTAATAACATATTTAATCTATTAGTATCAAATCCAGTAGCACTTCTTTTTGGATTTGGATAGGTAGATTCTGTTACTAAAGCTTGAACTTCGAGTATCAATGCACGACTACCCTCAACAGCAACAGTTAAACAACTACCACTTTGAGCTTTAGTAGAATCAAAAAATCTTCTATTAATATCTTTTGCACTCTCTAAACCTTTCTGTGTCATCTCAAAGATACCTATTTCACTAGTTGAACCAAAACGATTTTTAAAACCTCTTAACATCCGTATCTCTTTACTACTTTCACCCTCAAAGTATAAAACTGTATCAACCATATGTTCTAAAACTCTAGGACCAGCAATACTTCCATCTTTTGTGATATGTCCAATAATAAACATAGCAATCTCTGATTCTTTTGCTTTTCTCATAAGTTCAAATGTTATCTCTCTTACTTGTGAAACACTACCAGGCGCTGATGTTAGTTTATCTGAGTAAATTGTTTGAATAGAATCTATGATAGCTACTTCATAATCTTGTCTTAAAAGTTCATCTTGTATCGCTTCTAATGAAATTTCAGATAAAAGAAATAGATCATCCTCATTTGCATCAAGTCTTGTTGCTCTCATTTTAATTTGACCTGCTGATTCTTCCCCTGAGACATAAAGTACTTTTTTCCCACTTTTTGCAAGGTTACCAGCAATTTTTAATAGTAATGTTGATTTTCCAACCCCTGGACTTCCTCCAATAAGGGTTAAACTTCCAGGTACTAAACCACCACCTAGTACTAAATCAAACTCATCATTATATGTTGAAAACCTAGTTACATTATCTTGTTTGATTTGTGTTATTGGTGTTGCTTTTGAAGTTTCGCCACTAGCTTTCGCTACTTTTTTTATAACCTCTTTTTGTTCACTTGTTAACTCAACAAAACTATCCCAACCACCACAACTTGGACATTTACCAAGCCATTTTGCACTTTGTTCTCCACAATGTTGACACTCAAATGTAGATGATTTTTTCTTTGCCATTTTAGATACCTTTTTTTAATTATTTTGAAGTATAGTATAAATATTTTAATTTTAGAAAAAAGATGGCAATATGTAATTTATTTGTTTAGTATATAACCTTGGTTTGGAATATTCTTTATAATATCTTTGGGTAATTTTTTTCGTAAATTTTTTATAAAAAGTCGTAATGCATTTTGACTCATTGATTTACCCTCCCATATATCACACTCTATCTCTTCATAAGATATTATTCTATTTGAGTACATTAATTTATCTAAGAACAGACTCTCTTTTAAACTTAAATCAAAAGTTTTATTATCTATACTTATTTGATTTTTATCTTTGTTTAGTATATAGCTTAATGTATATTTTTCTATTTGATTTTCTAAAAATATATCAAATATATCAATTAATTTATCTTCATTTAGAGGTTTGACAACATACTCAATTAGGTTTAAAGGAATACTAGATAGCAAAAACTCAACATCTGTATGTGCTGATATTATTACTATTGAGATATCTTTATTTTCTTTTCTTATTTGTTTTACTAACTCAATTCCATCCATATTTGGCATTTTTATATCTGTGATAATTAAATCAGGTTGATTAGTTTTATATAACTCTAAAGCTTCTATCCCATCAACTGCAACATAAACTTTTTTAAATAGTAGATTAAAAAACTGTTCAAAGTTTTCACGAATACCTTTTTCATTTTCAACAAATAATAGGGTATAATCCTTTAGTTTATTTAAAATAATATCATTCAAAAAAAGGCTCCTTATGAATTGGTTTGGATATAAAAATATATCAAAAATTATTATGACAACAACTATTTTGATTATTTTATCAAATACATTATTAATATCACTATTTTACTATAAAAATCAATTGTTAGAATATGATGAAGCGTTAAAAAATTTAAGAATAGAAAATATAGAGAAACAAAAAATAAATTTAAAAAATGAAATAAATAATATAATATCTATGATTGAATACAAATATTCAAAAGATGAGCTAAGCACACAAAAAGTTAACAAAGAGATAAAAAATTGGCTTGGTTCCTTAACTTTTAATAAACAAAAAAGCAACTATATCTTTGTATATCGACTATTAAATAAAAATGGTGGAGATAAGTTTGCAAAGATGATTTTAAATCCAAATAGACCAGATATAGTTGGTAAATATATATCAACAAACTATAAAGATATAAATGGATTTAGTTTTAGAGAAAAGTTTATGGATGATATAAATATAAAAGGTGACTCTATGGTTACCTATTCCTATAAAAAAACAACTCAAAAAATAGAGGAAAAAATATCATATTTTAAATACTACAAACCGCTAAATTGGATAATTGCAAAAGGTGTATATAGTGATGATATAAAACAAGATATGATAGAAAAAAGGGTTCTATTAAAACAAAGGGTTATAAAACAGATAAAACAAAATATCTTTATACTCTTTTTACTATCAATAGTAGCTATGATAATTGTATATTTCATTGGTAAAAAGATAGAAAACATAATCAATGAAAAAAATAAGATGGTAAAAAAAACTACAAAAGATTTAGCCATATTAAATAGAGAACTTGATAGTAGAGTTAAAAGAGAGGTGGAAAAAAACAAAGAACAAGAACAAATCTTAATGCAAAAGTCAAAGTTTATAGCCCTAGGTGAAACAATAAGCCTAATAGCCCACCAATGGAGACAACCAATAAGTGAACTTGGTGCAATAATGATGAATATAAAACTACACCATAAACTAAATAAACTAGACCTAGAACTAATGGATAAAAAGTCTAAAGAGGTAGACAGACTACTTGAATATATGTCAAAAACTATAGATGACTTTAGAGCATTTTTTAAGCCAAATAAAACTAAACATGAGTTTAGTATAAATGATTCTATACAAAGAGTAATTCAAATAACAAAACCAATGTTAGAAGAGTACAATATAAAAATAGTACAAAATATAGATAAAGAGTTATTTATTAATAGCTATCAAAATGAGTTAGAACAAGTCATCTTAAATCTTATCACAAATGCAAAAGATGCCCTAATAAGTGATAATATAAAAAATCCAATTATAACAATAAATGTATATAAAAATAAAAATAAAACTATAAATATAGAACTAAAAGATAATGCAAAAGGGATAAAAAAAGAGCTAATTGATAAAATATTTGAACCATATTTTACAACAAAAGATGATGCAAATGGTACAGGAATTGGACTTTATATGTCGAAAATTATTATTGAAAAGAATATGTGCGGAAAATTAGAAGTGCAAAGTAGTGATGTGGGAAGTGATTTTAGAATTACTTTTTAAGTAGATTCTAAAACTTCATTCTCGTTTTTACTTTTAGGAATAGTTACCCACATTTTCTCAATTTGATTATAGTGTTTGTTTAATCTTGAATGATTAGTACCAATCTTTTCATAGTTTTCATCTATATGTTCACGATTTTTACTTATTCTATTATGATGCTCATCAATTTTTTCTTTATGCTCTTGAACTACCTTATGAAGTTCATCCATTTTTCTCTCATATTTATATATTATGATATACATAGCAACAACAAAACCACCTATAATTATCCATTCAAGCATGCTAATTCCTTTCTTTTTTTAATTTGAGACCAAGCCATTAAAAACATTATGAAAAATGCCGGTATCATAAC